>CAMWXF010000230.1 GCA_947178115.1 uncultured Lachnospiraceae bacterium | reverse complement strand
ACGCAGAGGAAGTACAGGATGATCAGAATATCGAGAATCCGGATGATATTTCCGATGACACGGCGGATGATGAAGGTGCAGATGAGGAGACATCCGATTCACAGAATGATAGCGGAGCTGAGGAAACACCAGCTGACCAAAGCGACAGCGGAAGTCAGAATGAATCGGGAATTGCGGAGGATGGAGAAGTAGAACCGTGATAGCCAGATAGATAGTAGATAATAGATTATACGATACTCCCCTATCGGGAAAACGGATACTGTCATTTATATCAGACAGTATCCGTTTTCTTTTCTTCAGCAACATTCCAACTGGAATGAGAGTGTAGGTTACGATATTTAAGGGGAGTCATGCCGGTATAGCTCTTAAATAGCTGTATAAAGTGGCTTTGTGATGAGAAAGACAGATAATTTGTTATTTCGATCAGGCTGTAATCGCAGAACTTCAGGAGATTCTGTGCTTTTTCAATCTTTTTCTCACGGATATAGTCGCTGATCGATATACCGGTTTCCTTTTTAAAAAGACGGGACAAGTAGCTTGTGGATAATCCAGTATAGTCGGCAAGGTCCTCTATTGTGATACGCTCTTTGATATGGGTGTATATGTAATCAATACAGGCGCCGGTTGCTTTGGATGTGCCGATATTTCTGACTAAAAGCCGCATTTTGCCGGTGAAATCCAGTACCATGCGGTCGTGAAGATCGGTCACCGCCTGCGTGGTGTGGAGGTTGTCGAGCTTCAGAATATAGAAATCGCTGAGACGAAAGGCCAGTTCATTTTCCATGCCGGCCTCCACACACAACCTCGTAATGAATGCGGTTGTGATCACAAAGTGATATTTCAGATTAGTCACCGGATCGCGCGAGAGTATTCCTACACCTTCGGATTCGGTAAAACGCTTCTCTTTGCAGTTTTGATATACAAAATCAATATCTCCGGAGCATACCGCATGAAAAAATAAATTTTCTTCATTGGTCGAGCGGTGGAATATTTCCTCTTCACTGTCCAGTGTCTCCTGTACATGCCAATCTTGTAATAAATCCATTGTATATCATCCCCTATTCAGTAATTTGGTAAGTAGGATTACTATAGCATGAATTTGATATTATGGCAATTACGGATTATATCGAATTGACACCTATACTATTCTAATGATAGAATAATGAACGGTAGCGAAATGTGACAAAAGACAGGAAGATACTGTGAAAATTTTCACAGGCGGATCTGTGCATACGGGCGGATTCGCAGTTTCAGTAAGATTGGAGGAAAGTTATGCCACGCAGAACAGATATTCACAAAGTGTTGATCATTGGTTCGGGTCCGATCATTATCGGACAGGCCTGTGAGTTTGACTATTCGGGAACGCAGGCGTGCAAGGCGCTTCGTAAGCTGGGATATGAGATCGTACTCGTTAATTCCAATCCGGCAACGATCATGACTGACCCGGAGACGGCTGATGTGACCTATATTGAGCCGCTTAATGTAGAACGTTTAGAGCAGATTATTGCAAAGGAACGCCCCGATGCGCTGCTTCCTAATCTGGGAGGGCAATCCGGGCTTAATTTGTGTGCCGAATTAAATAAGGCGGGTATTCTTGATAAATATAATGTGAAGGTCATAGGCGTACAGGTGGATGCCATCGAGCGTGGAGAAGACCGGATAGAGTTTAAGAAGACGATGAATGCGCTTGGCATCGAGATGGCCCGCAGTGAGGTTGCATATTCTGTGGATGAGGCGCTTGCTATTGCAGAGAAGCTGGGCTATCCGGTGGTTTTGCGTCCCGCTTATACGATGGGTGGTGCCGGCGGCGGTCTGGTATACAACAAGGAAGAACTGCAGGTGGTATGTGCCAGAGGCTTACAGGCCAGTCTGGTAGGACAGGTTCTGGTGGAGGAATCCATTCTTGGCTGGGAAGAGCTGGAACTGGAAGTAGTGCGTGATGCGGACAATAACATTATCACAGTGTGCTTTATAGAGAATATAGATCCTCTGGGTGTACATACGGGAGATTCTTTCTGTTCCGCCCCGATGTTAACCATTTCGGAAGAGTGCCAGAAGAAGCTGCAGGAGCAGGCCTACAGGATCGTAGAATCCGTGCAGGTGATCGGTGGTACGAACGTACAGTTCGCCCATGATCCGGTGACGGACAGGATCATTGTCATTGAGATCAATCCCCGTACTTCGCGTTCCTCGGCATTGGCTTCTAAAGCGACAGGATTCCCCATCGCGCTTGTATCGTCCATGCTGGCGGCGGGTCTTACTTTGAAGGATATTCCTTGCGGTAAGTATGGTACTTTGGATAAATATGTGCCTGACGGAGATTATGTGGTTATTAAGTTTGCCCGCTGGGCATTTGAAAAGTTTAAAGGCGTTGAGGACAAGCTGGGAACGCAGATGCGTGCCGTGGGTGAGGTCATGAGTATCGGTAAGACCTACAAAGAAGCTTTCCAGAAGGCAATTCGTTCTCTGGAGACGGGACGTTATGGATTGGGACATGCGAAGGATTTTGATACTTTGTCCAAGGAAGAACTGCTCAGAAGGCTGATCACCCCTTCCAGTGAGCGCCATTTCCTGATGTACGAGGCGCTTCGTAAAGGCGCAACGATAGAGGAAATCCATGAGATCACCAAGGTGAAGGCTTACTTTATCGAACAGATGAAGGAGCTGGTGGAGGAAGAGGAAGCAATCCTGCAATGCAAGGGCAGTATGCTGCAGGATGAAATGCTAATCACCGCCAAGAAAGACGGTTTTTCCGATAAATATTTAAGCCAGCTTCTGGAGATTCCCGAGGAGGATATCCGTAACCGCCGTCTGGAGCTGGGCGTGGAAGAGGCTTGGGAAGGCGTTCATGTCAGCGGAACGCAGGACAGTGCATATTTCTATTCAACATACAACGCGCCGGACAAAAATCCGATCAATGAGGATAAGCCGAAGATCATGATCCTTGGCGGTGGACCGAACCGTATCGGACAGGGAATCGAGTTTGATTACTGTTGCGTACATGCGGCTATGGCGCTGAAAAAGCTGGGCTTCGAGACGATTATCGTGAACTGTAACCCGGAGACAGTGTCTACCGATTACGACACCTCCGACAAGCTGTATTTCGAGCCTCTTACATTAGAGGATGTTCTGAGCATATATAAGAAAGAAAAACCTCTCGGTGTGATCGCGCAGTTTGGCGGGCAGACGCCTCTTAATCTTGCGTCCGAATTGGAGAAGAACGGTGTCAGGATTCTGGGAACGTCACCTTCTGTCATTGACTTGGCGGAGGATCGTGACCAGTTCCGCGCTATGATGGAGAAACTGGAAATTCCCATGCCGGAGTCGGGGATGGCGACCACAGTGGAAGAGGCGCTTGCCATCGCGGCGAGAATCGGTTATCCGGTAATGGTTCGTCCTTCCTATGTGCTTGGCGGCAGAGGAATGGAAGTGGTTTACGATGATGAGAGCATGACGGAATATATGAATGCTGCGGTGGGCGTGACGCCTGATCGGCCGATTCTGATCGACCGTTTCCTGAATCATGCGCTGGAATGCGAGGCGGATGCCATCAGTGACGGCACCCATGCTTTTGTGCCTGCGGTGATGGAGCATATCGAGCTTGCTGGCATTCATTCCGGAGATTCGGCGTGTATCATTCCTTCCGTACATATTCCGGCGGAAAGCGTGGAGACGATCAAGGAGTATACCAGAAAGATCGCGGAGGAGATGCATGTCAAGGGACTGATGAACATGCAGTATGCTATTGAGAACGGTAAGGTGTTCGTGTTGGAGGCCAATCCGAGAGCATCCCGCACGGTGCCGTTGGTGTCCAAGGTCTGCAATATCCGTATGGTGCCCCTTGCAACAGATATCATTACTTCGGAAATTACCGGACGTCCTTCGCCGATAAGGGAATTGAAGGAGCAGGTGATCCCTAACTACGGTGTGAAGGAGGCGGCGTTCCCCTTCAATATGTTCCCGGAAGTGGACCCCATTCTGGGACCGGA
>CAMWXF010000229.1 GCA_947178115.1 uncultured Lachnospiraceae bacterium | reverse complement strand
AGCTGGGATATATTTTCGACAAGAGAGATAAGTGGAAGATCGGTGCGCTGCTTGTAGCTGTGGTGATCGGCAGTTTTCTGGAACTTTTGGGCGTAACGATTTTTATGCCTTTTATTAATATTATTCAGGAACCGGAGACAATCCGTAAGACCTGGTATCTCAAATGGGTGTATGAGCAGTTTCATTTTCAGTCTGCGAAAAGCTTTTTGGCTGCTTTATCGGTGGCTATTATAGCGGTTTATATTATTAAGAATGTGTATCTTATCATTGAGAAGAGCTATATATATCGATTTTCTTATAATACGCAGATGAAGTTATCCACGCGGTTGCTTAACACATACATGAGAGAGCCGTATACTTTTCATCTGAATAAGAATATCGCTACACTGCAGAGAAGTCTGCATGAGGATACATCGAAATTTATGCAGGTAATTCTTTATTCACTTGAATTGGTAGCGGAGCTTGCAGTTTGTTTTGTGCTGGTGGTTTATCTGCTCTTTGAGAGTAAGACCATCACTGTTATTGTTCTGGGTCTGCTGGCGGTATGTGTGGGGGCGTTTCTGCTTCTTACAAGAAAATACAGTCGTAAACTGGGAAAAGACAATCAAGAATATCAGGGCAAGATCTTCCAGTGGATGAATCAGGCGCTTGGTGGGATCAAAGAGATTAAGATACTGGAAAGAGAAGATTTTTTCACGGATGAATATCGTAAATACTATGTAAAATATGCGATTGGACTCAGAATTGCGAGGACGATTTCCATTCTCCCCAAATATGTGGTGGAAGCTGTGGCAATCTCCGGACTTCTGGTAGGGATCATTGTTAAGCTGCTGCTGGGGAAAGCAGATATGACCTATTATATTCCTCAGCTGACGGTATTTGCCGTTGCGGCGTTCCGATTAATGCCCAGTGTCGGACGTATCAATGAACACGCCACCAACACATTGTATGCCCTGCCTTCCGTGGATCTGGTCTATCATGATCTGGTGGAGATAGAAGATTACATTGAGAGACAGGATCGTGAGGAGAAGGAGGAATGGAATCTACAGAAGGGTATCGAGGTACAGAATGTGACCTATTATTATCCCGATACAAATGAGCCGGTGATCGACAACGCCAATCTCTCCGTCAGGAAGGGGCAGACAGTGGCATTTATAGGAGCTTCCGGCGCCGGTAAGACTACCATGGTGGATATTATACTGGGACTGCTGACGCCGCAGAGCGGCGTTGTTATGGCAGATCATATTAATATACATGAAAAGCCTAAAACATTTCATGCGCAGATTGGTTATATCCCGCAGGTAATCTATTTGTCGGATGATACCATCAGGAATAATATAGCATTTGGTGTTAAACAGGAGAACATAAGCGAACAGGCGGTGCTACAGGCCATGGAGAAAGCACAGCTTACCGAGTTCATAGACAGTCTTCCCCACGGACTTGATACGATAGTAGGTGACAGGGGGGTAAGGTTGTCCGGAGGACAGAGGCAGCGTATCGGGATTGCCAGGGCACTCTATCATGACCCGGAGATACTTGTGCTTGATGAGGCGACTTCGGCATTGGATAATGACACAGAGGCGGCGGTCATGGAGGCGGTGGAAAATCTGCAGGGCACAAAGACGATGATTATTATTGCACACCGCCTGACAACGATCCGGAATGTGGACATGATCTATGAAGTTGAGGACGGCAAGGTAGTTGAGAAGAGTAAGGATGAAGTGTTCGGCAGACAGTAAGGCTGCAGCCTGAACTGTTACGATCAAGGCAGATGGGAGACGGTTATGTCGAAAAGTAGTGAATTGACACGTCAGGATGGGAAACAAAAAGAATGGATGTTCTATATATCTTTGGTGATATTATCGCTGTTTGTTTTCATGATTCCCGGCGATCCCGGATATGTTCTTTTTGATGACAGCGGTTCCTATATGAATCTTTATTCCAATATGGAAGGGGTTATGCCCGGATATCCGCTGTTTTTGCATGGTAATAAGCTATTGTTTGGGGAAGAAAATTATCTGTATGCTGTAGTGATGGAGCAGGCAGTTCTTGCTACTGTGTGTGTGATTGCTTTTATTGCGATTATTAAGAAGAAATTCTGTCTCAGATATTGGGAAGCTTATGTTTGTTATGCCTTTGCTCTGTTTCCGTTTACGACAAATATGCCGGATTCCATGACGACGCATGAGATCGTGACAGAGGGAGTTGCCTATGCGTTATTTTATCTGTTTATGGCGGTTTTATTACAGACTGTTTGGAATAAAAGCTTTAAATGGCTCGGCATATTATGTGGCATGACACTGTTTCTGTCGCTGATCCGGTCACAGCTTCAGATTCTCTTCGGCGTGTGTGGTGCAGTCTGCATCTATATCGCCGTTTTGAGGCCGGGGAAGCAGGATGGGAAGAAAGGCAGATGGCTGCTGAGATTTCTTGGCGGTATGGTCTGCTGTATGGTAATCGGTCTTGCGGGCATATGGTCTGTCGGGAAGGTCAGTGCAGCGTTTCAGAATATGAAGGCGGAAGTGAGAAGAGAAGAACAGAAGAAAGCACAGCAGGCGCAGAGCGATGCGTCATCTGATTCGGAGAATGCGCAGGAACAGAAAAAACCTGCCAAGCCGGTTTTCACGACCAGCCAGTATGTAACGCTGATCTTTTCCAGAGGGATATATGAGGCTGATTATGAGGATTACCTTCTGTTCGAGGATGAGCAGGTGAGAGAGCTGTACCTTTTCCTATATCCGCGCCTGGATAAGGCACAGAAGCGTTACGTGTATGCGAAGCCCGGCTTGTGGATGTGGAAGGACATTGTAGGCGGGATCGGCCGCATTGGCGAACAATGTTACCATAATCAAAATAGTTTTTATAACAATAATTATCCGGATCTTGTATATAGCAGCAATTATTCTTCCATCAGGAATGCGAATCAGGTAAAGATTGGTCTGACACTGATTAAGGCGCATTTCGGAAGATTTCTGTATCATACGCTTATGTTGCTTCCGCAGGCGTTTATCTGCACGGTATTCTTCCAGATCGAGCGGATCTATCTGCTGTGCCATTTAGTTACTCTGTTCTTATATCTCTCAGCGATGGCATTGATGATATGGGCATATAAGGATAAAAAGGTGGAAAACATCTACGGAGAGTTTATGTGCAGCGTGTTAGGAACGAATCTGATTCTTATATTGGTGATTTCATTGGTGTTTTTCGGACAGCAGAGATATCTTGTATATAATTTCGGTATTTTCTATATATCGGGATTTCTGTTATTTATGAAATTGTGGAGATTGTATCTGCGTGACCTGGTAGTGCAGGTGTGGGGACGGATTGTAAAGAGATAGAGGATGTAAATGAAATGACGGACAAAAAAGTGCTGATTATTATTCCGGCATATAACGAGTCGGAAAGCATTGAAAATGTGATAGAGCATTTGACGGATCAGGCGCCGTGGTGTGATTATCTGATTATTAATGACGGCTCTACGGACAATACATTGAGTATCTGTGAGCAGGCGCATTTTCATTATCTGGATCTGCCGATTAATCTGGGAATCGGCGGTGCCGTGCAGGCGGGGTATGTATATGCCCGCAAGAACGATTATGACATCGCCGTGCAGATGGACGGAGACGGGCAGCATGACATTGCCTATCTGAAGGATATGCTGCAGCCGATTCTCGACGGGGAGGCGGATATCGTAATCGGGTCGCGTTTCCTGAAAAAAGAAGGCTTCCAGTCCTCCCAGTCGAGGCGGATCGGGATCGGAATCTTAAGTATGCTGATCCGGTTAACAACGGGGCAGAAGATCATAGATGTGACCAGTGGTTACCGTGCGGTCAACAGGATGTTTATTGATATTTATTCCAGAGATTATCCGACGGATTATCCGGAGCCGGAAGCGATCGTTACTGCCATTATGCACAGAGGCAGGGTGAAGGAAGTGCCGGTCAGGATGCGGGCGCGGGAAAGCGGAACCAGTTCCATCACGCTGCGCAAATC
>CAMWXF010000228.1 GCA_947178115.1 uncultured Lachnospiraceae bacterium | reverse complement strand
GTTCAAACGTATTGACCGCAATGCCGTTATTCTGGCAGAGTGCCTTGATGGCAAGCAGTTCTTTAGCGTTCTCATTGATAGCATAGCCGGAAATACCGCATATATTATCGTTGGATAAAAGTTCCAGTATCTTGTCGAGAGAAACTTCCGGAACGGAAGCGATCATCGGGAACTCGGAAACATTGATCGCCTCTTTTAATCCCTTCTCCCGCACCAAAATGATCTCTGATACATAGTCCGCCAGAAGATCTCTGTTATCAGTAATGGTATCGGCCTCCGTCACACAGGCCACGATCTTATCCTTGCCGAATTTCTTGGAAACTTCTTCTGTAATCTCTATGTTGCCCGGTTGGGAATAATTGAGCGCCGCCTTCTTACATCCCGCATACAGTAGCTTCTTAATGTCTTCCATGCGCTTCACGTTTCCAGCACCGATCACCGGAACTTCCGCTTCATTGCAGATAGCCTTGATGATATCCAGCGCCTCCTCATGCTCCGCATCCTGATCCGACATGTCATATACGATAATTTCGTCCGCATTATTGTCACTGTAGAACTTTGCAAGTGCTACCGGATTGGTGTCAATGATCGTGTTATCCGAGAAACCTTTGACAGCGTCTCCTTTATATAAATAAATACAGGGTACAAACTTCTTGTAACTCATAATCGATGATGATACCTTTCTTGTGTTTTTAACTTCTATACTGTTCTCTTATGCCAGAGCGCCCTTCGTACTGAGTACCCCTTTGATCCGGTCATCGTAAGATGTGGCTTCATCCAGCGCTTTTCCGAACGCTTTAAACATCGCTTCAATCATGTGATGTGCATTAGCGCCATTTAGCATCTTAATATGCAGATTCATGCCCGCGCCATAGGATACTGCATAGAAAAATTCTTTCACCAATTCCGTATCCAAATCTCCAACCCGCTCAACGGGAAATTCACAATCATATGCAAAATAAGGTCTGCCGCACAGATCTATGGCACACAGACATAGCGCATCGTCCATCGGCAGGATAAACGAGCCATACCGTCTGATCCCCGCCTTATCCCCAATCGCCTCACGAATTGCCGTACCGAGTACGATTCCCGTATCTTCCACCGTATGGTGCCCGTCCACATGAAGATCACCGTTCACCTGCAGTGTCAGATCAAAAAAACCGTGTTTGGAAAATCCTTCCAGCATATGATCTAAGAACCCGATTCCGGTATTTATCTCACTTGTTCCCATACCGTCGATCTTAAGATTTAATGTGATATCCGTCTCTTTTGTTTTACGATTAATATTTGCTGTTCTGGCCATATATACTCTCTTTCTCAATAGCAGATTAATATTCTTACGCAACGTTTAAAAACTGAATTACCGCTCGTGTATTATCTTTTCGAAAATCTGACCTTAATCGAGTTTGCATGAGCGGTAAGCCCTTCTTTCTCGGCAAAAAGCTCAATATCTTTATGTGCCCGTCTTAATGCCTCTTCGGAATAAGAAATAATGCTCGTTTTCTTCATGAAATCGTCCACGCTTAAGGGGGAAAAGAATCTGGCTGTACCGTTGGTAGGCAGGATATGATTCGGTCCCGCATAGTAGTCTCCCAAGGGTTCGGAAGAATATTCTCCCAGGAAAATAGCACCCGCATTCTGAATCTTCGTCATCACGTTATATGGATCTTTGGTCAGAATCTCCAAATGCTCCGAGGCGATAGCATTTGCCGCGGCCACGGCATCGTCCATGGAGTCCGCCAAAAGAATATAACCGTAATTATCCAATGATTTCCTGATAATCTCGCTTCTCGAAAGCTCCTGTAAGAAGCCCTCTATCTCTTTTTGTACCGCATTGGCCACGTGTTCATCAGTGGTGATAAGGATTGCGCTTGCCAGTTCGTCGTGTTCGGCCTGCGAAAGCAGATCCGCCGCCACATATCGGGGATTTGCCGTTTCATCCGCAATGACCAAAATCTCACTGGGACCCGCAATAGAATCTATACTCACGTAACCGAAACATGCCTTCTTTGCAAGGGCTACGAAAATGTTGCCCGGTCCGGTAATCTTATCCACCTTCGGAACACTCTCTGTACCGAACGCCATCGCCGCGATTGCCTGCGCACCGCCCACCTTGTAGATTTCATCTACGCCTGCGATTCCGGCAGCAACCAACGTACCCGGATTCACCTTGCCGTCAGCACCGGCCGGAGTGGTCATGATGATTTTGGATACTCCCGCCACTTTTGCCGGAATCACGTTCATCAAAAGACTGCTCGGGTATGCCGCCTTTCCGCCGGGCACATATACGCCGGACACCGCAATCGGCAGGATGCGCTGTCCCAGAATACTGCCGTCCGGTTTGGTATCAATCCAACTGTTGCGAAGCTGCCTGCGGTGGAAATCTTCGATATTAGCGGCGGATTTTTTCATCACTTCCACAAAATCCTCTTCGATCAAAGAAAATGCTTCATCAATCTCCTCTTTGGTCACACGAATATTATCCGCACAAATCGGCCACTTATCAAACTGCTCCGTATATTCAAAGACAGCCCTATCGCCTTGTTCCCGTACATTTTGTATGATCTTTGCAACTACACTCTCATATTCAGAGTAATTATTAGGACTTCTCTTTAACAGGCTGCTCAATATATCCCTCTGCGTATCCGCAGTTAAACTTACTGTTTTCATATGTCTCCTCGATTCATTCTCATAATAGATTACTCTTCAAATCATTAATCAGCTTCTTAATCCGCTCCGGTTCCATCTGCATACTGACCTGATTGACGATCATCCGGGCGGATAACGGACAGATTTCCTCTAATACCTGCAGACCGTTTTCTTTTAAGGTAGAACCTGTTTCCACAATATCCACGATTACATCGGCCAGCTTTACGATCGGTCCAAGCTCCACGGAACCGTTTAATTTGATGATGTCAACCGTCTGATGCTTTTTGTTATAAAAATAGTCTTTGGCAATATTGGGATATTTGCTGGCTACCCGGATCATTTCATGATGCTGTAACAGCTCCTGCGCACTCTCTGGTCCGCATACGCACATTCTGCACTTTCCGTATCCTAAGTCAAGTACCTCGTAAACTCTTCTGTTTTCTTCCATAATGGTATCTTTTCCGACGACACCGATATCTGCCGCTCCGTATTCCACATAAGTCGGCACATCCGGCCCTTTTGCAAGGAAGAATTTCAGTTTCAATTCCTCATTCACAAAGATCAGTTTGCGGGAATCTTTATCCTTCATCTCCTCACAAGTGATACCGATCTTCTCAAAAAGCTCCATGGTCTTATTGGCAAGCCGCCCTTTTCCGAGGGCAAATGTCAAATATCTGTCTTCGCTCATTTTATCTAAACACTCTTTTCCTAAATTCAACTTTTTTACCGGACTGGCGAAGCTTTCTTGCTTCCTGCAGCTTCTCCTTAAAATCAGCCTCGGTATAATACAGCTTCACGTAACTGTCAATACCTGAAATCACTACGTCCTGTCTGCCCATTGCCGCCAGCAGATCATCCACTACGATCACAAAGCCGATCGCCGCTGCCTTTTTACCAAAGCGCTCAAGCAGATTATCGTAGCGTCCGCCCTTCACAATGGCATCTCCTACGCCGTAAGTATATCCTTTGAAGATAATACCGGTATAGTAATTATACTTACTTAACATGCCCAGGTCAAAGGAAACATATTTCTCGACACCGTAATCGCAAAGTACCTGATACACTTTCTCAAGCCGCTCTATGGCTTTCTTAGAACGTTCATTGGTTACGGTCTTCCTGGCCTCCTCAAGCGTTGTAACCGTACCGAACAGCTCACTGACTTTAAGTAACAGTTCCTTATCCTTCTTTTTAACATGTACGCGGTCCAACAGCTCCTCCGCGCCGAAATAGTTCTTGCCGGAAATAAATTCTCTAAGCTCCAATTCCGTTTCCTCGTCCAGGCCGGCTTCGGCGCAGATTCCCTTGAAATATTCCAGATTACCGATACTGATCTGAAAATAGGACAGTCCGGCG
>CAMWXF010000227.1 GCA_947178115.1 uncultured Lachnospiraceae bacterium | reverse complement strand
CCTACCATTACTGTCAAAGGTAAAGGAAATTATGCCGGTACGCAGCAGGTAACGTTTAACATTATTCCGAAAGCCCTGACCGATACGGATATTACGGCGGATAATATTACGGTTGCTTACAGCGGCAAAGTTATTAAGAGTGTACCGACGATATATCGCGACGGAAAGAAGTTGACCAGAAATACAGATTATACGCTAACTTACCCGTTGACGGAGGCAGGCGCATATAAGACGGCCGGCACCTATCCCATTGTGATCCAGGGCAAGGGAGGGTACAGCGGCACGATAACGATCCGGCAGATCATCACGCAGGATGTGCTGATGAGTAAAGTTTCCATTGCTAAGATTCCTAATCAGATTTATCGGAATGAGTCGGTGGATAAAGAGCGGGGAACCGGCATTGAGCCAGAGCTTAAGGTGACTTACAAGAATCAGCCGCTTGTGGAGAGTGTGGACGGCGGTCTGACAGGTGATTACACGGTGAGATACACCAACAATACTGCGATTGGAACCGCCACGGCGACGATCACCGCAGTCGAGGGCAGTGGCTATGCGGGCAGTAAGAGTATTAATTATAAAATTACCGGTACGTCCATTGCAAAGGCGAAAGTGGAAGGGATCACCAACAGAGAATATACCGGCAATGAAGAAGATGCCAGACAGCCCTACGGAGCATACACCTTGACATTAAACGATCAGATTCTGACTGAGAGTAAGGATAACGGGCTGACAGGTGATTATGTGACAGTCTATGCGAATACCGCTAAGGTCGGCACGGCTTCCGTCACTTTTAAGGGGATTAATGAGTATACGGGACAGATCAGGAAGACCTATAAAATAACGGCTTATAATATCAGTTCCGATGATGGTGGGCAGAATCCGGAAATAACTATGAAATATTATACACAGGATGAGCCTTGCACGCCGGATAAGCCGGAACGGCTGAAACAGATTGCAACGCTTTCGGAAATCACGGCGCCTTATGTGAAAGGCGGTACAAAGCCGGTGGTGCTCCTGTATTTTAAAGGAAATGAATTGACGGCGGGCAAGGATTATACGGTCAGGTATAGCAACAATAATGCGGTCACACCCATCGACCCGGCGGAGCGCGACGAGAAGAAGCTTCCGAAGATCACGATAACCGGAAAGGGTAATTTTAAAGGTACGATCAGTGGAACCTATACGATTACGGATGGCCGGATGAATCAGAAAAACGGGAAAATTACGATGACCGTTAAAGATATGGTCTATAAGGGCAGAAAGAACACATACAAGAGTACGGTGACACTGAAAGACTGCAATGGCAGCAAGCTGGCGTCGGGCAAGGATTATGACAGGAATCTGGTCTATACCTACGCGGAATCCGTGAGCTGGAATGATGTTGACGGGAATAAGATCGTCCGGGAAGCCGGTGCGCCGGTGGAAGCGGAGGATATTCCTGCGGCCGGTACTAAGATTTGTGTCACGGCAACAGGGATCGGCGCTTATGCAGGTGAGAAGAATAACGATACGGAGGCCGGTACAACGATTTCTGCCGTATATCGTATTGTAGAAGCGGATATCGCCAAGGCGAGAGTGACAGCCAAGGCGCAGGTATACCGGAACGGAAGGGCAATTACACTGACCCCGGAGGATCTGAAAATCACCGTGAGCGGTAATCCGGAGGAGCTTGTATGCGGAGTGGATTATGTGATCGATGAAGACACGTACACAAATCATACAAATAAGGGAAAGGCTACCGTGATCATAAGAGGAATCGGTAATTACGGCGGTGAGAAGAAAATCACCTATACGATAGGATCAAAAACTCTGGTATGGTGGAGAAATTTATTGTTGTAGAAAAATAGTGTTTTCTTAGAAGAAGGACATGATTTTGCATGCCATGCGTGATATCATATTACTATCACAAAACAGGAACAAAGAGAATAGCGGAGGAGAGTACATGGAAGTTATGAATATGCAGGAAAACGCAAGATTGGTTTTGGGATTAAGAGCGGCAGGATGGAGTGAAAAGAAGATCAATGATTTTATTCTTTATATCGAGACAGGAGAAGAACAGTACAAACCGGAACCGGACAAGGCTGAATAAGTCAGTCTAAGGATCGATCAAAAAAATAATCTTAAATTTTCCTTAAAAACACAATATCTTGTAGTGTAACCTCTTGCACCATACAATTAGAAATGATACAATAAGCGTAAGTTTGTCGGAAAAGAGACAGGCTTACGCTTTTTGCATTAAGAAATTGTAACACAGAAAACGAAGCGGATGGAAAGTATAGTTGCGTTTCGGAAGAGAAAACGTGGTTCACAGTGATATACAGAAAAGGTGGAGGAAAAATGAGAAAACAAAGGGTATTGGCGTTACTGTTGGCATTCAGTCTTGCGGTGAGCACAAACGGAATGACGGTTCTGGCAGCGGGACCGGATCTTTCGGGGATTTCCGCCGCAGTTGAAGAAAATGGCAGTTCGATAGCGGAGGGAACATCTGACGTACAGACTTCCGAGGGGGAGACTGCGCCGGACGGCAGTGAGAACGGCGGTCAGACAACAGAGAATGAGGCGGACAACTCTGCGGGTGAAGATCAGAGTGGACAGGAGAATCCGGGAGATGATCAGCAGAACCCGGACGATTCTGCGGGGAATGATCAGAATGGAGAAGAGAATCCGGGTGCATCTACAGGGGAGGACCAGAACGGGCAGGAGAATCCGGGAGACATGACAGGAGAAGACCAGAATGACCCGGAGAACCCGAATGGATCGGAGGAAGAGAAGCCGAGCGATGAAGAAGAACTGAATCCTGATGATACAGAGGGAGCTGGTGATCTGAGCGGAGAAGCAGGAGAGGTTACGGAAGAAGAAACAGAAGAGGAGCCGGATGGAAAAGAGAAAAATCCGGCGGCGGTTCAGAGCCTTGCTCCCAGAATGATGTCTTTCCAGGACGAAGTGGGTATGCGGATCACTTATAACGCGAATGAACAGTATATCTATACCGTGGATGAGAGCGGTACGCTGACAGGTATCAAGAAAGCGGACGGCAGTGAGGTAGAGGGCAATGTGGTGCTTGATGAGACGAAAGGGATCAAGCGCATCGATTCCGGCGCTTTTACGGGCAATACGCGGATTACATATATTAAGATTCCGGCGGGCGTTGTGACTATCGGTGCAAATGCTTTTAAGGGATGTACCTCTTTAAAGGGTATGACGATTCCTACGGGCGTAACTGTCATAGAGGAGAGTGCTTTCGAGGGGTGTAGCGCGTTGACGCAGTTTGCGTTGCCTGCGACGATTGAGAGCATTGGTAATCGTGCGTTCTATGGGGATTCGCGGTTATTTATGGTATATATGAAGAGCATTAAGAAGAGTGCGTTGAACAGTATTGGTGACAATGCATTTAACGGCTGTTCCGCACTGGCGGAGTTTTGTTCTAACACGATCTTCACATTTCCGGAGTCATTGACGAGTATAGGTGAGCATGCATTTGAAGGCTGTCGTGCTGTGAAATCCATTGTTTTCCCTAAAAACATCAGCACGATGGGTGCATATGCATTTGCTTCTTGTAGTGAGTTGAGGGAGGTTACGTTGCCGCAGGCACTTACGGCGATTCCACGGTACGGATTTGCAGATTGCCGGTCCTTAGTGTCAGTGGAGATTTTGAGCGTTAATAAAACGAAGACGGTTGGCGCCTATGCGTTTAAGGGTTGCTATAATCTCGGCAGTATAGAACTGTGGTATGTGAGTTTGATCGAGCAATATGCGTTTGTAGACTGTACCGGATTGATTCGTGTGAAGCTCAAGTTACCGGACTGTATAATTGAGGAAGGTGCGCTTCCTGTTGTAAAACCTTTGTATCTGATTGGTCCTGCAGGCGATAAAGTGCAAGAATATGCGGAAAAACACGATATAACCTTCGTTGACGAGGATGCGGAACAGGAAAAATATTATCAATGCAGTATTCAAGAGACGCTTTTGGGAACGGGAACGGGAAAGATAGAATTAAAGACGTTGAA
>CAMWXF010000226.1 GCA_947178115.1 uncultured Lachnospiraceae bacterium | reverse complement strand
TTGAATGGATGATGTTCAGGAACGGAGGCGGTTATGAGTAAAGCGGCAGTTTTTTTCGGAACAGGGTTTGAAGAGATCGAGGCGTTGACAGTCGTGGATATCCTGCGCAGAGCTGGGATTGAGACTTTGATGGTGTCTGTCATGGATCAGCGGCATGTGGAAGGTTCGCATGGCATCATGGTAGAGATGGAGATGCTGGCGAGAGAAGTGGATTATGAAGAACTTGACGTGATCGTGCTGCCGGGCGGCATGCCGGGAACGAAGAATCTGGAGGCATGCGAAGTGTTGATGGAGCAGGTGGATGCGTTTGTAGCACAGGGTAAACTGGTATCAGCGATCTGCGCGGCGCCGAGTATTCTGGGCCACAGAGGAATCCTTAAGGGAAAGAAGGCTTGTTCCTATCCCACTTTTGAAAGTCATCTGGAAGGCGCGCAGGTATTGCAGCAGCCTGCGGTAACTGACGGCAATATTATCACGGGACGCGGCATGGGCGCGGCGATTCCGTTCGGGCTGGCGATTTTAGAGAAGCTGCAGGGCAAGGAAGCGGTACAGAAGATGGCGGAGACGATCGTATACGATTTATAGGGATTTACGCTTAAAATATTGAATAACAGTGGCAAAACTTACCATAATATTTTCATTTTATCCGAACATACTAACATCAAGATAAGCGATAAAGTGAGCGCTTTCACAGACGATAGGATCCGATTACGGATTGCCGGAATGCAGAAATAAGTTTCTACAACAGGCACCTCCTCTGGGATAAGCGCAAAACGACAGCGCTTATCTCAATAATATAGATAACAGAATGAAATCATACAAATGAAATCATTCAAATGTATTTCGGAGGTGAAAGAAATGGCAAGCAACAAGACGAATAGAGTAGAAGTTCCTGAAGCTAAGGCAGCAATGGATCGTTTTAAGACTGAGGTTGCATCTGAGTTAGGTGTAAACCTGAAAGAGGGTTACAACGGTGACCTGACATCTAAAGAGGCCGGTTCTATCGGCGGTGAGATGGTTCGTAGAATGATCAAGAGCCAGGAAGAGCAGATGAAATAAGCTAAGAACAGCTAAAAGAATGACCCGTCTGAAAATTCAGGCGGGTTGTTTTTTGTGTTAAAATGCAGTATACTGCTACTGCTGGAGGGTGTAAAAGTGCTACTAGCATTTTGTGCGAGTATGTGATATAATGCTTAGATGACTGTGACTGGAAACGGAATCAGGGCTTTTGTACGAGAAAATAAGCGTGATTATACATGTTACAGATGTAGTTGAAGGAGGAACCCATACAATGAGTTTACAGGTGGAAAAATTAGAAAAGAACATGGCGAAGCTTACCATTGAAGTCGGCGCGGAGGAACTGGAGAAGGCGATTGAGAAAGCATATCAGAAGCAGAAGAAGCAGATCAGCATCCCCGGTTTCAGAAAAGGTAAAGTGCCCCGCCAGATGGTAGAGAAGATGTACGGTAAAGAAGTGTTCTATGAAGACGCGGCAAATGAGCTGATTCCGGATGCGTACGATAAGGCACTGTCAGAGTGCGAGGAGGATATTGTATCTTCCCCGAAGATCGAAGTGACGCAGATCGAGGCGGGCAAGCCTTTCGTGTTTACTGCCACAGTTGCATTAAAGCCGGAAGTTAAGCTCGGCAAGTATAAAGGACTTAAGATTGATAAGATTGATACGGAAGTCACCGAGGAAGAGGTGGACGCAGAGATCAACAGAGAACGCGAGAATAATGCGAGAAATATCACCGTTGAGGACAGACCCGTGAAGGACGGCGATATGACGACGTTAGACTTTGAAGGTTTCGTGGACGGCGTGCCTTTCGAGGGCGGCAAGGGCGAGAACTATCCGTTGACGATAGGCTCCGGTGCGTTTATCCCCGGATTCGAGGAGCAGCTTGTCGGCGCAGAGATCGGCAAGGAAGTGGAAGTGAATGTTACCTTCCCTGAAGATTATCAGGCGGAAGATTTAAAGGGCAAAGCGGCGGTATTCAAATGTACGGTCAAGGAGATCAAGGAGAAAGAGCTGCCTGAACTGGACGACGAGTTCGCAAGCGAGGTATCTGAATTTGAAACACTTGCGGAGTATCGTGAGGATGTGAAGAAGAATCTGGCCGAGAAGAAGGAAAAGGATGCTAAAAATGCCAGAGAGGATGCGGCGATCAAGGCGGCGGTGGAAGTTGCCGAGATGGAGATCCCCGATGCTATGTTAGAGACGCAGCAGAGACAGATGGTGGACGAGTTCGCACAGAGGATCACTATGCAGGGTCTTTCCATGGAACAGTATTTCCAGTTTACGGGCACTAACTATCAGAAGATGGTAGAGCAGGTGAAACCCCAGGCATTAGAGCGCATCAAGTCCCGTCTGGTACTGGAGGAAATTGCAGCGGCTGAGAAGATCGAGGCGACAGAAGAAGACTACGAGAAGGAACTCGAAACCATGGCTGAGGTGTATCAGATGGAAGTATCCAAGGTAAAAGAGCTTATGGGCGAGAGAGAAAAGAAGAACATCATGCAGGATCTGGCAGTCAGAAAAGCAGCCGAATTCGTAGCGAAGAATGCGAAAGAGAAATAATAGGTTTTATTATGAGGGGCAATCAGGGTATACTTGAAATAGAAACGGAGGAATTAGCATGGCATTAATACCTTATGTCATTGAGCAGACTTCCAAGGGAGAACGCTCCTACGACATTTATTCAAGATTGTTAAAAGAGAGAATTATTTTTCTTGGTGAGGAAGTAAACGATGCTTCCGCCAGCGTGATTGTGGCGCAGATGTTGTTTCTGGAGTCCGAGGATCCGGAGAAAGACATTCATCTGTATATCAACAGCCCGGGCGGAGTAATTACCGCGGGAATGGCAATTTATGACACAATGAATTTTATTAAATGTGATGTGTCTACCGTATGTATCGGTATGGCGGCCAGCATGGGCGCGTTTCTGCTGGCGGGTGGTGCTAAGGGTAAGAGAATGGCACTTCCCAATGCGGAGATCATGATCCATCAGCCTGCCGGAGGAGCACAGGGACAGGCAACTGAGATCGAGATCACGGCGAAGCATATTCTTGCAACGAAAGAGAAAATGGCAAGGATTATGGCGGAGAATACCGGACAGGACTTTGAAGTGATCATGGCGGACACGGAAAGAGATAACTGGAAGTCTGCCGAGGAAGCACTCGCATATGGTCTGATTGACCGTATTATTACCAATCATGCCAGTGCCATGTAGATGAAGATATTCTAAGGCGTCAAAAGACGCCGCCTAAGAATATCTATGTCATCTACTGAAGAATCGCTAAGGCGATTCTTCGAGTGAGAGGTTATTATATAGAGAAGAAAGGCATGGAACATTATAATGGCGGGAAAGAATTCTGATGACAGGGTGAGGTGTTCTTTTTGCAACAAAACGCAGGATCAGGTGCGGAAACTGATTGCCGGTCCCGCGGGCGTCTATATCTGCGACGAATGTGTAGATATCTGCGCAGATATTATTGAGGAAGAATACGAAGAAGAGCCGGATGTGGAGGAGATGGAGATTAATCTCTTAAAGCCGGTGGAGATCAAGAAATTCCTTGATGATTATGTGATCGGGCAGGAGGAAGCCAAGAAAGTTCTGGCGGTCTCCGTATACAATCATTATAAACGTGTTATGGCTCCGCAGGAGGATGAGGACGGCGTGGAACTGCAGAAGAGCAACATTATTATGGTTGGTCCTACGGGTTCCGGTAAAACTTATCTAGCGCAGACATTGGCAAAGATTATTAATGTACCGTTTGCGATCGCCGACGCTACCACGCTGACTGAGGCGGGTTATGTGGGCGAAGATGTGGAGAATATCCTGCTTAAACTGATACAGGCGGCAGATTACGATATCGAGAGGGCACAATACGGTATCATTTATATTGACGAAATTGATAAAATTACGAAGAAGAGCGAGAACGTGTCGATTACCAGAGACGTATCCGGTGAAGGTGTACAGCAGGCGCTCCTTAAGATCATAGAGGGTACGGTGGCAAG
>CAMWXF010000225.1 GCA_947178115.1 uncultured Lachnospiraceae bacterium | reverse complement strand
AATTCTTACAGAACTGTTAGAATTTTTTTCTATGCGGAAAGATTATGGAAAGAATGTTATGCGATAATCTGTATTGTGAAGGGAAATCCTTCATAATGCAGATTTCTTTATTATATAGGGAGGAAAGTCATGACCATATTATCAACCAGTAATCTCAGGAAAATATACGGCGCGGGAGAAAATGAGGTACATGCGCTGGACGGTGTGGATTTAAAAGTGGAGAAAGGAGAGTTTGTTGCCGTGGTGGGAACGAGCGGCAGCGGCAAGAGCACACTGCTTCATATGTTAGGCGGGCTGGACCGGCCGACATCGGGTACTGTTACTGTGGACGGCAAAGATATTTTTGCTTTGAAAGATGAGGAACTCACAATTTTCCGGCGCAGGAAGATCGGATTTGTATTCCAGAATTACAATCTGGTGCCGGTGCTCAACGTGTATGAAAATATTTTGCTTCCGGTACAGCTTGACGGCAATGAGCCGGATGGTAAGTATGTGGATCAGATCATTGACATGCTGGGATTGTCATCGAAATTACAGAATCTTCCGAATAATCTGTCCGGCGGGCAGCAGCAAAGAGTCGCCATTGCCCGTGCACTTGCTGCCAAACCGGCAATCATACTGGCAGATGAACCGACGGGTAATCTGGATTCCAAGACCAGTCAGGATGTGTTAAGCCTTTTGAAGGTAACCAGTCAGAAGTTTGCGCAGACTATCGTTATGATCACACACAATGAAGAGATCGCACAGCTTGCAGACCGCAGCATTCGTATTGAAGATGGAAAGATTGTACGTGCGTAACGCAGCGTGCAGGGAAAGGGGACATATATGAGAGTAGCAAACAGAAAATGCATCCGCAGGCTTAGCATACAGCATATGAAGTCTGCAAGGACGAGAAATATCATTACCATACTGGCGATTGTGTTGACGACGGTTCTTTTTACGGCGCTTTTCACGGCAGGGATGTCGATGAAATACGGATACGAGCAATCTAATTTCCGTCAGGTCGGTGGTTATAGTCATGGTGGATTTAAGGACATTACGAGGGATAAGGTGGATGAACTAAAAGACGATCCCTTGATTAAGGAATATGGGGAAAGACTGTTTCTTGGAACGCCGGTGAAGGCACCTTTTCATAAAAGCCATGTGGAGATGAGTTATTGCAACGCAAATAACGCGAAATGGATGTTTATAGAGCCGGTAGAAGGGCGTCTTCCCGAAGAGGGGACGAATGAGGCGGCAACGGATAGGATGGTGCTTAGCCTGCTGGGTGTGGAGCCGGTGATCGGGAATGAGTTCACAATGACTTTTATGGTGGATGGTGTGGAGACGACGGAGACTTTCACGTTATGCGGTTACTGGGAGTATGATCCGGTAATCGCGGCGGATCATGTGCTGCTGCCGAGAAGCCGCGTGGAGAGCATTCTTAAGAAACTGGATACACAGGGATATGACCATTTGGCAGGATACTGGTGCCTGAATGTAATGTTCCGCAGTGCCAATGCAATTGAGGAAAATCTGAAGACAATTTTGGAGAGGCATGGTTATCAGAGTGAAGATGTGGAAAAAGATAACTATGTCAGTATCGGCATCAATTGGGGATATGTTGCGGCACAGCTTGATGACGGGTTTAATATGACAACGGTTCTGGCATTGGCTGCGGCAGTGATACTCATTATTTTTACCGGTTATCTGATTATCTATAATATTTTTCAGATTGCGGTGTCAAATGATGTCCGGTTCTATGGACTGCTTAAGACGATAGGAACCACGGGGCGGCAGATCAAACGGATCATATTGATACAGGCGTGTGTGTTATCCGTAGTCGGTATCCCGGTTGGGTTGGCGTTTGGATATGCGCTTGGTAGGGTAGTGACCCATGTTGTGGTTGCGGAGATGGCTGATGGAGGCATGATGGAGGTATATTCGGTCAGTCCCTTCATTTTTGTGGGCGCAGCAGTTTTTTCCCTGATTACGGTGCTCTTATCCTGCAGGAAGCCCCGCAAAATGGCGGCAAAGGTTTCCCCGATCGAAGCGTTGCGGTATACGGAAGGCAGTCAGAGCAGGAAGACTGTCAGGAAAGGGAAGAAGGGAGCCTCTGTGCTGAAAATGGCGTGGGCGAATCTGGGAAGAAACAGGAAAAAAACTGCAGTCACAATAATTTCTCTGTCGCTAGCAATTGTGATTCTGGAACTGACCTATATTCTGAGCAGCGGTTTTAGTATGGATAAATATCTTCGGCGGATGACGCAGGATTTTATTCTGGCGGAAGCCTCATATTTTCAGTCAGCAAGGATCGGGTGGGGAGCGGATACGGCGGTATCGGAAGATGTGATTGCGCAGATTGAGTCGATGGGAGGTGTGACAGGCGGCAGAACTTATGGTATGACTTCGGTTGTACAGGAGTTCGTGACGGAAGAGTGGCTGCGGTTTTTGATGCGCGATAGCGGCAGCGGTAAAGCGATGGATGCCTATATCAGCTATAGAGAGAAGACGGGAGATAAGCTGATGACGGAGATACATCTGTATGGTATGGAAGACTTTGTGCTGGATAAGTTGATCGTAGTGGACGGTGATATCAGTAAATTGAAAGAAGGGGGAAACTATGTTGCGGCAGTGTGCCAGATGGACGACTACTATAATGTGGAGACGGACAGCCACTGGGCGAAAGTAGGTGAGAAAATCTCCCTTCGGTATGTGGATAAAGTCGAGTATTATGACCCGGAGACAGGAGAAGTGTATGCAGGCAATGAGGATTTTCGCATGAAAGCAGTGGCGCACAGGGCAGTAGAATACAAGGATGCAGAGTATGAAGTCTGTGCGCGTGTGGCGATTCCAAATACGCTGAATTACCGTTTCTTCGGCAGCGATGAGTTCGTGATGGGAGCCGATACTTTCCGGAAAGAGACGGGAACGGATGCGATTTTATATTATGCGTTTGACTGTGATGATGATAAGATCGATGACATGGAGAAATATATGGAAGAGTTTACGGAGCGTAATGACTGGTATGACTATGAGAGTAAACAGTCTTACGCGGAGAGCTTCTATGGGATGAGGAATATGTTTGTCCTTGTCGGGACAGGACTTGGCTTTATCGTGGGGATGATCGGGATTCTGAATTTCCTGAATGCAATTCTGACCGGAATCCTGACCCGCAGGAAAGAGTTTGCGGTATTGCAGTCCGTGGGAATGACCGGAAGACAGCTCAATACGATGCTGATGATAGAAGGGGTAATATTTGCCGGGAGTTCCGTGGTCATTACGCTGCTTATGTCAATTGTGATGGCACCGCTTGTGCGTAATGTTCTGGAAGATATGTTCTGGTTTTTTAATTATCACTTTACGGTTGTGCCGATTGCGGCTGTGGCACCGGTATTTGCACTGATTGGTGCTTCTCTGCCGCTTGCCGCATATCGTTATGTGGCGAAGAAGTCGGTTGTGGAGCGGCTCAGGGAAGCGGAGTGAGCAAATTAAACAAAATATTCTCAAACATATGTCAGAAATGTGCCGAAAATCTTTAAAATTTTCAGATAATACTTACTAATTCCCCAAATTAGTGTTAAACTATTAATAGGGGAAGTTATGAATGTTCGGAAAGGGTTAGCAGCAGCGTTACGGGACACGGATATCGGAGGGCATTATGTTTGAGAAAGATGAATTAATTATGTGCGGCGGACATGGCGTCTGCCGTGTTGTCAACATTACGGGAAATCCCATCGACAGATTGGATAAGGTACGTAAATATTATGTGTTAGAGCCTGTCTTCGAGAAAGGAAGCACGGTCTATACGCCTGTGGACAACAGCAAGGTAGTCATGCGTAAGATCATGAACAAAAAAGAGGCAAACGATCTGATACGGCAGGTCAGCAACATGGAGATCGTTTGGATTCAAGAGGAGAAAGGCAGGGAACAGATGTATAAGGATGCGATTCGCACTTATGACAGCCACAGCCTTGCGCGGATCGTCAAGACGCTTTACCTGCGCAGACAGAGCCGACTGGATGAGGGTAAGAAAGTGCTTTCCTCCGATGAGCAGTATCTGCATAAAGC
>CAMWXF010000224.1 GCA_947178115.1 uncultured Lachnospiraceae bacterium | reverse complement strand
ACGGAATCATGACGGGTTTTCGTTATTTACAGCACGGTTTCGCACTGCTTATTATGTTTTGTTACATACATCACCTGAGATACTATCTTGTGCCCAATATCATCGGTTTCGCGGTAATCTTAAAGCTTACGGTCTTGGTGCCGCCGTACGTGCCGATACCGTGTATGGTCACCTTTGCCGTGCCCTTCTTGATATTGTTGGAGTACCCTGTAATCTCGAAGTTGGATTGGTCTATCGCCTCCCACTTTCCGTTCTCTTTCATCTCAACGGTGATGGCATCTTTGCCGGGTTCCACCTCCGCACCCGTATATTGTTGAGGATCAACCTTAACTCTGGCTGCGGCAATACTCTTATTATTGGCAACAACTCTGAACGTCGCGGATACTTTTCCGGAATAGTTATTGCCTTTGGCTTCCGCCGTAACTTTTATGACGGAATCGACCGCCGGAACTCCCGTGATTTCTCTGCCGTCCCCGTAAGTATATGCCGTCGCCTTATCAACAGTGAAATCTGTCTTATTCTTCAGCTTCTTGCCGTTTAAGTCAGTGATTACCGGAATCACGGTGTTGTACTTCTTCGCATTCTTTTCCAGAATATCTCCCGCAACGGCATTTTCTTCCAGGTCGCCAAGATTCTTCGCTATGATCGTGAACGGAATATTCTTAATCGTTCCCTTATAATTGCCTTTGCCCTTGATCGAGACCTTGGCCTCGCCAACCGCCGTATTTTTCGGATAAGACAATGTATAATCTTTGCCCTGCTCCAGCTTCTGTGTGACAGCGCCGTTTACCTTAAAGCGTGCATTCACATTCTCGTCGGTAAGCTTGCTGCCGCCCTTTGCATAAGGGATCTTAGCCGTGATCGCATTGTTCTCTCCGTAGGTAAACAGACTGTCCTCCTTGGCAATATCATAAGGCGTGATCTTAAAGGTCTTCTTGACCGTGCCGGTGTAACCATTGATACCGGTCACTACGACAGTGGCCGTACCTACATTCGTGTTCTTCTGATAGTCTACTAAAAACTTCTTATAATTATTCTCTTCTGTATCGTCAACACCGGCAACTACCACTTCCGGCTTCTGTGCTGTCCCCGTGTAAACAAGTCCGGCTTTCGGCACATCTTTCAATGATACTTTGTTTGCCTTTAGAGCTGTTCCCGTAATCTTGAAGGAAGCTGTCTTTTCACCAACATACTTCTCACCGCTTCCCCTGACAGTAATTGTCGCCGTCTCGCCGGCCTCCGTATGTTTTGTATCATAGATTACTTCATAGTCCCAGCTCTCCTGCGTCTGGCTGTCGTCTTTGCGGATCAGCGTATTATTCTTTCCATTAGTCACGATGACATCCGGTTTCCGTACCTTGCCTTTCTGTGTAATCTCATCCCACTCGTATGGCTGCGCCGGAATCTTCTTGATGGTTACCTTGCTCATCAGCACTGTCTCTTTCTGATTGGCAAGTACCATCTTAATTTCTTTACTACCCGTGAAATTCTTACTGTCCGGATTGGACTGCAGTATAACTTTGTAATTGCCCGGTGCCTTACCGTCTGTTTCTGGATTCTCGTAAGCAACCGTATAATCCGTGTTCAGCTTCAACGCTTTGCCGTTATATTTTACTACCGGCTTCGGCTTTACCTGTTTTGAATTATTTGCCGCTACTACCCCGTACAGATCAGCGATCTCCAAAGTGCTGATATCCACTTTATCGATGAAAAAGCTCTGTTGGAGAGACTGTGAATAGTTTCCTTTTCCTTTTACGGTAACTATTGCCTCACCCTCATTGATATTCTTCGTATAGGCAACCGTATAATCAGTCTTTTCTTTCAGTTGTCTCTTGCCGTCGTAAACCAGAATACCCGGCTTAATTGCTTTGCCCGTATAGGTAATATGGTCTGCGCCATCCACGCCTGTCGTAAACATGGACGCATCCGCCCATTTGATCCAAAGTCCATGGGATGCTTCCTCCAGATCTTTATAGGCTTTCTCCAAAGCCGCCCTTGCGCGGTCGATATCCGCCTGCGTAGCATTCGGATCGTTCACCACACGCTCCGCCTCTTTCAGCGCCTCCTGGAATGCCGCCCAGCTTTCGTCGGTATAATCGCCCTGCTCTATCTCGCCGTACTTCTTCACAAGGTTTTCCAATGCACTGTTGTCCGGATCGGTACTGCTGTATTCCCTAAGTCCTTTATAAGCCGTCTGAAGCGCTTCATAAGCCTGATTGACCTCTTCCTGCGTCGCGTCCGTCTTAGACAGAACTTCATTCGCCTTTTCCAGAGCCTGTGTAAACTTTTTCCAGCTATCGTATGTATAATTGCCTTGTTCTGTCCGCTTGCTGCATTGCTCTACCAATGCTTTCAATTTATTTTTGTCAACAGTTCCTTCCGGAACCTCCAGCCCGTTATAGGCAGTCCGCAGCTGATCTATGGCACTGTCGATCTCTTCTACCGTCACATCGCTCTTCTCGGCAGTTGTCCTAGCTGCTGCCAGCGCATCGGTAAATATCTTCCAGCTTCCATCCGTATAGTAGCTCTGTTCCAGTTTCTCATATTCTGCAATCAAGTCTTTCAGCGTCTGCAGTTTTTTGTCATATACGGTGTCCGGATCTTCCGCCTCTCCTTTAACGAGAACCATGGCTGAGATCGGGGCAACTTTCACCTGTCCGTCTGTCACGGAAGCAAGTGTCTCAATGCCTGCCTTCTGATCATTGATGCAGACATTCCATGTTCCTTCGGCAACACCGTAATTGTTATACAAATCGATCGCCTGCTCGGAGCCTGTAGCATTGAAGATCACCACGATTCCGTCAGAGACTTCACTTGCTATTTGGTCCTTACCGCCTATCACAAACATGACTACATTGTCTGCAATCTTCTTATAGATTACATTCGCCTTTACGGCGTCCGCCGATGTCAGACGCAATGCGGCATGATTCTTACGGAATGCGATAAGTCCTTTATAATAGTCCCTTACATTCCTGTATTCTTCTTTCTCAAGAACGCTCCACTTAATGCTGTTGACCGAATCAGGAAGATTATAGCTGTTATGCTCCACACCGTGATTCGCCGGAGTTGGATTCAAACTTGGCTTCGTCCTAAGAATTTCCTCACCCGCATGGATCAGCGGGATTCCTTCCGCGGTCATATAAATTGCCGCAGCAAGGTTGTTCATCCGAATTCGATCTTCTTTCGAGGCATCCGATCTGGAAACACTGATTTTATCCCACAGAGTATAGTTGTCATGGCAGGAAGCATAGTTTATAGTCTGCGTCGGACTCTTGCACCACCAAGTTGCTGCCTTAAAGCAATCCGCGATTTTCTCCTCCAGTTCAATTGCGCCATTTACAAATCCGGTATTCGCTACATTAAAGTTGTCACCCTTAATGGCATCCCGAATGGTATCGCTGAAGTAGGCAAAATTCGGTGTCTTCGCAGAATTTGCCTGTGTTGCCATGGTAATGTTCGGCTTGCTGACTGCAGAATTCATCGTCCAGCCTTCCCCGTAAAATACTGCGTCGGGATGTTTCTGATGTACTGTATTCACTACTTCATTGATGGTCTCTGTATCCAGCAGTCCTACCAAGTCAAACCGGAATCCATCGATATGGTATTCATCCGCCCAGTAATTGACTGAATCCACGATATACTTTCTTACCATCGCCCGCTCGGAAGCGGTGTCATTTCCACAGCCGGAGGCATTGGAATAACTGCCGTCCGCATTTGTTCTCGAGAAATACTGCGGAACCAGCTGGTTAAAGCAGAATTCGTCCGCATCATACACATGGTTGTACACAACATCCATAATGACATTAATGTCATTATCATGCAGTGTTTTAATCATCTGCTTCATTTCTTTTACTCGTGTTTCCCCTTTGTAAGGATCCGTAGAGTAAGAGCCTTCCGGCACATTATAGTTCACCGGATCATATCCCCAGTTATACTGCGGTGTATCCAGTTTCGTCTCATCTACCGAACCGTAATCATAGGATGGAAGCAGGTGGATATGGGTTACACCCAGATCTACCAGATAATCCAGCCCCGTGGTCTGTCCCTGTCTCTTATCCCCATCTCCGAGCCCACGAGA
>CAMWXF010000223.1 GCA_947178115.1 uncultured Lachnospiraceae bacterium | reverse complement strand
CTTGCCACACCGACCACCAATGAAACTACACCGACTGCAATGTTAAGCGCGCCGGAACCGCCCATCGTCTTATAGGTTCTCTCTTCCATATTTTCCTCCATTTCGAAACACTACACTAGGAAATTGCTCCATACTGTTCATAGTATGCGTCGATTGCACCTTTTAATGTATCGTCAATATACACGCTGCCTTTGTAGGGCTTATTGTAAAGGAACTCTACCACTTCTTCCATCGTCACGATCGCGTCCGCATCAAATCCGTACTTCTCACGAATCTCCGCCAGTGCACTCTTCTCACTGTCCAGCCCGCGCTCCATACGGTTTAAGGAAACCATGAGTCCTTTGATCTCTACCTTCGCCTGGCTTGTCAGAATCGGAAAAGTTTCCTCGATGGACTTACCGGAGGTCGTCACGTCTTCGATAATCACCACCCGGTCACCGTCCTGCAGCTTGCTTCCCAGAAGTATGCCGGTGTCTCCGTGATCCTTCACTTCTTTGCGGTTGGAACAGTAACGGATCTCCTTCCCGTACAACTCGCTGATCGCCATGGTAGTCGCTACGGATAGCGGAATCCCCTTATACGCCGGCCCAAACAGTACATCGAAATCCAGCCCGTACCGGTCATGAATCGCCCGTGCGTAATATTCCCCCAGTCTGCGAAGCTGTGTACCCGTCACATAAGCGCCCGCATTCATGAAAAAAGGGGATTTTCTACCACTTTTCAACGTAAAATCTCCGAATTTCAACACCTGGCTGTCCACCATAAATCCAATAAATTCCTGCTTATACTGCTCCATTTTGACCCCCGTTCTTACGCTCTGCCTGCCAGTGCCTGAGCGATATCCTCTTTCATGGCAAGCACCGCCGCTCTGGACGCGTCCGCAAAGTTCTCCGCGCCGTACTTCGCATACTGCTCCTGCTGATATGCCGCGATAATGCCGCGGGAAGAGTTGACGATAGCTCCCAGCCCGTCCCGATCAAAGAAATGCACCAGATCCGCACCTTTTCCGCCCTGTGCACCATATCCCGGCACAAGAATATAGGCTTTCGGCATGATATCCCGCAGAATCCTGCCCTGCTCCGGATAGGTTGCTCCCACAACGGCGCCGATGTAACTGTAAGATTCGCCCATACATTCCGCGCCCCATGCTGCCACCTGCTCGCCCACGATCTCATAGATCGGTCTGCCCGCACCTTGTCCGCCGTCTTCTTCCGAGGTCCGCACCATTCTGTCCTGCAACTCTCCGCTGCTGGGATTGGATGTCTTGACCAGCACGAAGATGCCTTTCTTTTCCTCCTGACATACCTTGATAAAAGGTCTGACCCCGTCGGAACCCAGATAGGGATTCACGGTCACAAAGTCCTCATCAAATCCCCTGCACATGGTGCCGCCTACCTTAACCTGTCCCAAATGTCCTACCGCGTATGCTTCCGAGGTAGACCCAATGTCGCCGCGCTTGACATCGCCGATGACCACCAGATCCTTCTGCTTACAATAATCCACTGTCTTCTGAAAAGCGATCAATCCCTCGATACCGAACTGCTCATACATGGCAATCTGCGGCTTCACCGCCGGAATCAGGTCATATATGCTGTCAACGATCGCTTTATTGTACTGCCAGATCGCCTCCGCGGCACCCTTCATCGTCTCACCGTACTCCGCATACGCCTTCTTCTGTATATGCTCCGGTACAAATTTCATGGTAGGGTCCAGCCCTACCACGATCGGTGCCTCTGTTTTTTTGATTTTATCCACTAATTTATTAATCATAAAGTTTTTCCTTCCAGATCCTGCAATACATACTGATTCTCGATATAGAGCGGGAACTCTTCCTTGGTCACCCATGTCCACTCACCATAATCTTCGGTAAGTATGATATTTGCTTCATCCTCCTCTTTGATCGAGCACAGATATGCTATGCCCACACACTGGGTATCGCCCAGCATATTCGACCATGTATACTCTATCCTTTCAATTGTTCCTTCCACCGATAAAAGTTCTTTGATGGCACGAATCACAGTATCATCCGGTGCTTCTCCGTGCTGTACTTCCGCATCAATAAATTCCCAGACAAACGGCTCGGGAATGCGGTCATCTACCCATCTTTTAATCAAAAGATACCTGTCATCCCTCTTGATAATTCCTTTCACACGTACGAAAGTATTCCTATTCTCCATCCAGTCACCATACCTTCCTAATTTGTTACACAGCTACTGCATTCTCTTCCAAATAGTACCATTGCCCTTATTGCCTTGTCAATCTTATCTCGTCTGCAAAAACTCATATTCCCGTTTTGCCGTTGTATCGTCAGGATATGACCGCAGATAACTGTTCATCAGCGCCGCCGCAGTCTTATAATCCCGCATGTACTCGTAGGTAACAATCTCATTGAACTTAAGTGTCTGCATCATACCGTTATCTTCAATATTCATCGCCGCCTGAAAAGCCTCAAGCGCCGCTTCATATTCGCCCATCTGCATTCTGCACAGCCCAAGCTGGTTATAGATCTCCGCCTTACTCTGGTCATTCTCCGCATAACCGGCATAAATACTGGAGGCATAATTATAATCCCCCAGCGCCTCATAGGTTCTGCCCAAATAAAGCGCCGCACCGTAATCCGTCTCCGTCTTCAGATTCGTCAGCCGATTGCGCGCGTTCTCATAATCTCCCATATAATAGCAGATACGCCCCATATCGTAATCGGAGATCGACTTCTCATTCTCCGACAGAGCGTTTTGCAGATAAGTAAGTCCCGCGTCTTTATACCCGTACTCCTCAAGCGCCATGTAGATGCGGATCATCTGATCATAATTCTTACCGTCCAGCGCAACCGCCTCGTCAAAATCCGCCTGTGCGCCCTCGAAATCATCCATCGACAGCTTCACACATCCCCGCAGATAATACGCATCCTTTTCTCTGGGGCGCAACGCTAAGATCGCACTGTAAGCGTCGATGGCGTCCTGCGCCTGCCCGTTCTTATAATAGGCCGTGGCAAGATAATAGTTGATGTCGAAATCCACATCTCCTACCATACCGTTGCCTGCATGAAGCGCCGCCTCCAAATAAACAATGGCATCCTCATACTGCGTCAGTCCCATATAGGCAAGCCCCATGCCGCGGTATATAAGCCGCTCGTCCTCACCCTGTTCCTGTCCGTTCTTAAAGCAGTTCAGCGCCTCGTTATATTCCAGCGCCTCCACCGCCGCCATACCCTGCTTCGTATAGCTGACCTGCTCCTCGCCGCACGCGCAAAGCAGTATACCCGCCAGCATACATACCGGTATCAATCGTATTCTTCGTAACATCCCGGCCACCGGCCGCCCCGTCACGCTATTGTTTTTCTCATCTCTATCATTCGTTCTCATGTTCACCGTATCTGTCGTTATCCTATTTTCTCTGTAGTCATCTGCTCTTATATATGATACCACACCGCCCGTCTAAATCCAAGTAAAGATTCCCATGTCAAACTCTATTATAGCAGGTTCTATTCCCCATTATGCCACATCATTATCCAGCGCAGTGGGAAGTTAATATCTTAAGGAGCCCCTTAAAAAGCGTCAGTGCTTAACGAGGTTCTGAGTTGCGAAGCAACTCACGAGTTTAGCATCTGCTACGCTTTTTACGGAGCGAAAGCGCGGCTCCGTAGATATTAACTTCCCTCTGCGCGTCCGTGCGTCAATGCCGCCGTACATCCGTCTTCGATTCTGTGCACGAATCTCCCCACTACCGCAGATTCCCACACACCAAATCCTTCATAATCCCGAAGAATTCCCGTACCATGTTATTCAGCTGAAAATACACATTAGAGCGCGCCGATATACCGCATACATCCTGAAACCCTGCCGCCTTTGCCAGATGCACTCCCCGAAACACATGGAAATTGTTCGTGACGACGCCCACGCTTACGTCCGTCCGCCCGATCAGCGCCTTGCTGTATGCGATATTTTCCGAAGTGTCCGTGGAACGGTCCTCCATCAGGATGCGCTCCGGCGCGATCCCCTTGTCCGTGAGATACCGGTACATTCCCTCCGCTTCGGTGCAGGGCTCGTTGCTGCCCTGTCCGCCCGACACGACGCAGATCGTTCCTTCATTCTCCGTCAGATAGTCATA
>CAMWXF010000222.1 GCA_947178115.1 uncultured Lachnospiraceae bacterium | reverse complement strand
ACGCAGTTTGACAATGACGGTAAGGGTAATTACACGGAGCTTGTGCAGAAGAATATCGATACCGGTATGGGACTTGAGAGACTGGCATCTGTTGTGCAGGATGTGGATTCCATATTTGATGTGGATACGGTGCTGGCGCTGCGCACCAGAGTGTGTGAGATTGCGGGTGTGGAATATAAGAAAGACTATGACACGGACGTGTCTATCCGTATCATCACAGATCATATCCGTTCCGCTACTTTTATGATTTCGGACGGTATTATGCCTTCCAATGAGGGCAGAGGATATGTGCTTCGCCGCATCATTCGTCGTGCGGCACGTCAGGGCAGGAAGTTAGGAATTAAGGATACATTCCTCTCCAATTTGGCAGGCACGGTGATTGAAGGGTCCAAGGACGGATATCCGGAATTGGAGGAGAAGAAAGAATTTATCTTCAATGTACTGATGCAGGAGGAGAATAAATTCAATAAGACGATCGATCAGGGACTTACCATCTTAAATGAGATGACAGAGGATGTGGCGGCTCAGGGCGGCAAGGAGCTGGGCGGTGCCGACGCGTTCAAATTATATGACACTTACGGATTCCCGCTTGATCTGACGAAAGAGATTCTGGAAGAAAAAGAGTTTACGGTGGATGAAGACGGATTCAGGGCATGTATGCAGGAACAGAAGGATAAAGCCCGCAAGGCACGTAAGGTGACCAACTATATGGGTGCCGATGTGACCGTGTACGAATCCATTGATCCTTCTGTCACCACGGAATTTGTAGGGTATGACAATCTGACTTATGACTCGAAAGTGACGGTACTTACCACGGAGACAGAGCTTGTGGAAGCGTTGACGGACGGTGAAGTAGGTACGATTATCGTGGAAAAAACACCTTTCTATGCCACTATGGGCGGACAGGAAGGCGACACCGGTATGATTACCACGACGGACGGAACGTTTCAGGTGGAGAACACCATCAAACTGTTGGGCGGCAAAGTGGGACATATCGGCAAGGTGACAAAGGGAATGTTTAAAGTCGGCGATGCCGTGACGCTTTCAGTGGATACCGTAAGGCGAGGTAATACCTGTAAGAATCACAGCGCGACCCATCTGCTCCAGAAAGCATTGCGCGAAGTACTGGGTAATCATGTGGAGCAGGCAGGTTCCTATCAGGATGGAGAGAGAACCCGTTTCGACTTCTCACATTCCGCAGCGATGACACCGGAAGAAATCCGAAAAGTAGAGCAGATTGTGAGCGAGCAGATTGCAAATAATCTGCCGGTCGAGACGAAAATTATGACGATAGAGGAAGCCAAGAAGTCCGGTGCGATGGCGCTCTTCGGTGAGAAATACGGAGAGACGGTGCGGGTCGTACAGATGGGAGACTTCTCTAAAGAACTGTGCGGCGGTACCCATGTGAAATCTACCGGTACGATCGGTTCCTTTAAGATTCTGTCCGAGTCCGGTGTTGCAGCAGGCGTGCGTCGTATTGAAGCGGTGACGGGCAGCAACGTAACGGCATACTATCAGAAATTGGAAGAGCAGCTTCAGGAGGCAGCTAAGGTGTTAAAGACTTCTCCCTCTAATCTGGTGGAGCGCTGCGAGCATCTGATGGCGGAGATGAAAACGTTACAGAGTGAGAATGAGTCGTTAAAGAGTAAGGCAGCTAAGGATGCGCTTGGTGATGTTATGGACCAGGTACAGGAAGTGAAAGGTGTGAAACTGTTAGCAACTAAGGTTGCAGGCGTGGATATGAACGGTCTGCGCGAGCTGGGTGACCAGTTGAAAGAGAAGCTGGGCGAAGGCGTAGTCGTGTTGATCTCCGACAGTGACGGCAAGGTTAATATGATTGCCATGGCGACGGACGGCGCAATGGGACAGGGTGCTCATGCAGGTAATCTGATCAAAGGTATCGCGGCACTCGTAGGCGGAGGCGGCGGTGGACGCCCCAATATGGCGCAGGCGGGCGGTAAGAATCCGGCCGGAATTGAAGCGGCGATCACGGAGTGCGCGAAAGTGCTGGAGGGACAGATTCAGTAAATTTCGAAATAGTAGTTGACTCATAACCAAAATGTGGTATAATTTGTGTTGTGTGTATAAACACAGAGCTTGTAAGCTCATAAATAACCCAATCAGTCGAAATGCTTGTTCGGGACTGAAGGGAGGTCAGGTGCGAGAATGTCAAACGTAATCGTTAAAGAGAACGAAACTTTGGATAGTGCATTGCGTCGTTTCAAGAGAAGCTGTGCGAAAGCAGGCATCCAGCAGGAGATTCGTAAGAGAGAGCATTACGAGAAGCCCAGCGTAAGACGTAAGAAGAAGTCCGAAGCAGCCAGAAAACGTAAATACAACTAAGTAAAAGCATGGAGCAGACTCAGAAGCGATTTTGAGTCTGTTTTTCTTTGGTGGAATATCCGTTGTCCCATTACAATATGTATAGTACATAACAGAGTATTTGGGAGTGACAGCGTTGCGAAAAAAAGGGAAGCGTATCGTAATATGGCTAATATTGGGCTGCTTTATATTTCATGCGGGATTTATGTGCATGTCGATGGGAGCATGGGCAGCACCGGATGTTACCGCACCGTCTTATATCGTGATGGAAGCAGACACCGGGCAGGTGATCTGTGAACAGGATGCAGATACGAGAAGAAGTCCTGCAAGCATTACGAAGATCATGACGTTATTGATTATTTTTGAACATCTGAAAAGCGGAAGGATACATCTGGAGGATCAGGTTACCACCAGCGCTTATGCAAAGTCCATGGGTGGATCACAGGTCTTTTTGGAAGAGGGCGAGACACAGACGTTAAAGACAATGATTAAGTGTATCGCCGTTGCATCGGGAAATGATGCCAGCGTGGCGGTGGCAGAGTACATAGCAGGCAGTGAGAGTGAGTTTGTCAAGCTGATGAATGAGAAAGCGGAGGAATTGGGAATGCAGAATACGCATTTCGAGGACTGCTGCGGGCTGTCGGATTCCGACAACCATTATTCCTCTGCCAAGGATGTGGCGATCATGTCGCGAGAGCTGATCACCAAATATCCGGAGGTGTTTGAGTATACGAAGATCTGGATGGAAGATATCGAGCATATAACACCCCAGAGCACTTCCACGTTTACCTTATCCAGCACGAACAAACTGCTCAAGCAGTATGAGTGGACGACGGGGTTAAAGACCGGTTCCACTTCGAAAGCGTTGTACTGCCTGTCGGCGACGGCGGACAGAGACGGTATGGAGCTGATCGCCGTGGTGATGGCAGCGCCTGATCCCAAGAGCCGCTTTCAGGATGCCATAACGCTGCTAAACTATGGATACAGTGTGAGCCGCATGTATACGGATGAAAATAAGGATCCGCTGCCGGAGCAAAAGATAGAGGGAGGAATCGAAGATGTCCTGTATCTGACTTATGCCGGTCCGTTCGAGTATCTGGATACGAAGGGAAGCAATCTAAGCGAGATACAAAAGGAGATCAGTCTGCCTGATTGCGTGCAGGCACCTGTGGCGGAAGGAGAGGCTATCGGAGAAGCAGTATACAAACTGGATGGCGTGCGAATCGGAAGTGTGTCGATCTTAGCGGCGAAAGGCGTAGAGAAAGCGGAATATAAGGATTACTGGAAAAAGGTATGGATTCGGTATCTGATGAAGCGGTAGCGTTGTGCACAGGCTTAGCCCTTTATATATGCAGACTATGCAGAACACAAGTTCACAGATTGCGGTAACGGACCGGTTTATGATATACTTTATAAGTTGTGTAGGCACGGCGGAAGTGAAAGTGCCGTACCGTTTCGGGTGGCGGACACTTAGAAGTGGAGAAAACATATATGATAGAGGGAATATTGATCTGCATGGCGTTTATGATTATTCTGTGCCTGCTCATATCGGCATATGACTGCAACAGATTTATCACGGTGCGATATGAGATCAGATCGGATAAGATCACCAAACCCTGCAAATTTGTTTTGCTTTCCGACCTGCATAACAAATCATACGGAAAGGATCATGAAAAACTGATCAGAGAAATAGACGCGATATCTCCGGATGTGATTCTGACCGCGGGAGATATGCTGACAGCAGAACAGGAAACACCATACGGGAAGGCGCTGTCACTGATGCGGCAGTTGTCTTCCCGCTATAAGATATATTAGGGTTTGGGAAATCACGAGGGCCGGCTGCAGCTTTATCCGGAGCAGGACGGTAC
>CAMWXF010000221.1 GCA_947178115.1 uncultured Lachnospiraceae bacterium | reverse complement strand
TTTGAAGTTGCATATATACCGGTGGGAGTTCCCACATTTCATTTGGAAAGCGCAGGTAAAGAATTCGAGAAGTCGATCGCTTTGTTACGGTCCGTTACGGAAGATGTGAGGGTTCCTGATGAGATGTTGTTGTCGTTAGACCTGTTGAAAGAATTTATGAAAGACATACATCCGGATCTGATTGTGCTGCAGAATATTACATTTGCAAATTCAGCCTATGTTTCAGAGGTGCTGGCAGCATTCGATTGTCCGATACTGCTCTGGACGCTCAGGGAGCCGGTGATAGACGGCGGAAGGCTTCGTCTGAATTCCCTGACAGGCGCCTATTCTGCGGCAAATACAATTAAAGCATTTCGCGAGGAGCCCTTTACCTATGTATTCGGCGCGCCGCAGGAAGAGGAAGTGATCGCTGCGGTTACTTCTGCCGTGCGGGCGGCCAGGTTGAGATATGATATGAAGAATCTGAAATTAACGGCAATCGGGCATACACCGCAGGGATTTGGGTTTGGCCGCGCATTGGATTCGGAGCTCTTGAAAACATTTGGTGTGAGGCTGGAGTCTATCGAGGCAAGGGAATTGATCGACAGAGCGAAAACTTATTCCGATGAGGAAGTAGCGGAGTATCTGGATGATGCGCAGAGACGTATATGCGGATTAGAGCATATTGCACAGGAGAATGTCTTGAATTTTGCAAGGCTGTATAAGGCATATAAGGAATATGTGGAAGAAAACCATGTGGGTGCGGTCGCTTCCCGCTGCTGGCCGGACTTTTTTACCGCGTTTGGAACACCGGTATGCGCTGTTCTGGCAATGTTGAATGATCTTGGGGTGGCTGCAAGCTGTGAGGCGGATACTTATGGAGCTTTATCGATGTATCTGGGGATGCGGCTGACAGATAAGCCGGTATTCTTCGGTGATCCGGTCTCCATGGATGAGAAAGAGAACACGATCACATATTGGCACTGTGGGACAGCGGCATGTTCTCTGGCAAAGGAAGAATCGGGAGCGTGCGCGGATGTGCACTGCAACAGGAAGATCGGTCCGACACTGGATTTCGCCTGCAGGGCAGCGGAAAATGTTACAGTATTCCGGATAGGAAGGAAACCGGACGGAACGTTCCGCTTCTTTATTACAGAAGGGGAGGCGTTGGATACGCCGAAGCAGTTTAACGGAACTTCGATTGTCGTGAAAACCCGCAATTCTGCAAGGGAGATTGTGGAAAACAGTATACTCGCAGGCTGGGAGCCGCATTTTGTCGTAATCTACGGAAATGTAAAAAAAGAACTTGAAATATTAGGAAATATGCTTAATATAGAAGTGAATAACTATTAATTTCTGTAAAAGGACGGGCCGGATGAGAAAAGCTGGAATGAATATGGCGCAGGTGAAAAAGCAGAACCGCTCATCGATATTGAATTGTGTCAATGAGTGTGAACCGGTATCCAGAAAAGATATCGCGGATCTGATCGGACTGACACCTGCTGCTGTCACACAAATCTGCAGTGAATTGATACAGGAAGGGCTGTTAGAGGAGCAGGGATTTGAGACACAGTCTGTGGGAGCCGGCCGTAAGAAGGTTCTTTTGAATCTGAACTATAACTGTTATTATGTGATTACGGTCAACATTGAATCGGAAAATACATTTTTAGCCATTGCAAATATGAAGGGCGACTGTATCGAACAGCAGACGATCATCACAGACCGCCGGGAGAATCCGGAAGCATTTCTCGCACAGATCGCCGGAATCTGCCGGCAGATGACGGAGAATCACGCAGACCTGCTTCCACGCATCGCCGGAGTCAGCGTGGCAGTCCCCGGGGTAGTGGACAGGGAAAAAGGAACCAGCGTACATGCTTACGGTGTATGGTCACGGGAAGTGGAAGTATGCAGGATACTGGAGGATCAGCTGCGGTATCCGGTGTGGATCGAAAACAATATGAATGCCCTTGCAACGGCAGAGCTTTTGTATGGATTCGGACGCAGATATGACAATCTGCTGCTCATCAAGTGGGGACCGGGAGTGGGAAGCGCGATTATCATAGACAATCAGTTGTATGAGGGGCGACATGGAAAGGCCGGCGAGTTAGGACATTTTATTGTTGAAAGGAATGGAGAACTGTGCAGCTGCGGACGGAGAGGCTGCTTAGAGACCAAGGTTTCCTATCAGGCGTTAGCCCGCACAATTCCGTTTGTACAGGAAGAATTTGGAACTGTCTATAAGAAGACCGTGGAGAATGGGCAGGACGAGGTCTTTCAGGAGGCAATCGAGCTGTTTGCGAGAACAATTGTTAATTCCATGACCATATTAGCGCCGAACCGGGTAGTGCTGTGCGGAAGCCTGTTTCGTGACCGGGCAGTCCGCGACAGACTGATTGAGGCATGCAGCGGGTATGAGCCGAAGTATAATGCGGAACGCATTCTGTATTCCACGTTAGCTGATAAAGAGAAATATATTGGTCCGGCGGCGGTTTTTGTCCGGTCTGTTTTGTGAGAAACGCAATATCCCGCAACTTTGCGCAGTTCCATTTTTTGTATGGTAAATTTGTACGGTAAAAGTGAGTTTCTGCTTGAAAAAATCTCAAGATGAAGTATACTAATACTAGCGGGTTGTATTTGCAACGTATTGCAGAAGATGTATAACTACTATTTTGTGAGAGGTGGAAAACAATGTTTAAAGATTTGCAGAAGCTAAGGATTAAGGAAAGACTGAGGAAAAGTTCACTTATTACATTGCTCTTATCAGCGGTAGCATCAGTAATAGCGATTATTGTCATGGGTATTATTATATTCAGATATAACTATACTCTTACATATTATGCTTTTCCGCAGGGAGATATTGCACTTGCCATGAATGACTATGCGGAGGTAAGAAGTGCAACACGGGCGATTATCGGATATACGAACGAAGCTGCTATTGAGTCGGTTAAGGCGCAGCATGATGAGGCGCTGCAATCAGTGGAACAGCGTATGATTGATATTCAGAAAACTCTCGTCACTTCGGAGGGAAAGGCTGCATTCCAGAAGATGAGCAGTGCATTGGAAGCCTACTATGAGGTTGACTCGAAAGTCATTGAAATAGGCGGAACTATAGATCCGGAGCAGAGTGCCGTTGCTCAGCAAATGATGATTGATGAGTTGACACCACGTTATGATGCGGCAGACGAGGCGTTTACCGAATTGATGAATATCAATGTGGCGAAAGGTGACGCAGTACAAAGCCAGCTGATCATGATGTCTATAGTGCTTATCATTGTAATTGTGTTATTGGTCGTAAGTGCGGCTGTTATTTCAAACAGCCTGAGCACCACAACAGCCAAAGGAATCATAGAGCCGATGAATCATCTTATGGTAAGACTGGAAGGATTTGCGCAGGGCGATATTTCATCCCCGTTCCCGGATACTGATAAAGATGATGAAATAGGCGATATGATAAAGAGTGTCAGCAGTACTACGCAAAAGATTCAGACGATCGTTCTTGACATGGACGAGATGCTTGGACAAATGGCCGAAGGAAATTTTGATATTCATTCATCCTGCAAAGAGGAATATGTTGGCGAGTTCCTTGGCCTCTTGGATGCAACACGGAAGATGAATCATCAGATCAGTGCAACATTGAATGATATGAAGAATGCGGCTGCTATGGTTTCCGCAGGTTCCACAAATCTTGCGGAGGCTTCTCAGACACTTGCAGAGGGTGCGACGGATCAGGCTGCTTCTATTGAAGAGTTACAGGCTATGGTTTCCGAGATTTCATCAAGTCTGGGAAGAACAACAGATAAAGCAGACAGCGCATATGAACGGGCAACGCAGTGTGCACAGGAAGTAGAGAAGAGCCATAGCGAAATGGAAGTTATGGTAGAGGCAATGAACAAGATCAGCGAGACATCGCAGAATATCGGTAAGATTATTGTAGAGATTGAAGATATTGCAAGTCAGACAAATCTGCTTTCATTAAATGCGGCAATTGAGGCGGCTCGTGCAGGAGAGGCGGGAAAAGGATTTGCGGTTGTTGCTGAGCAAATCAGTAGTTTGGCAGATCAGAGTGCAAAATCGGCAGTCAGCACGAGAGAATTGATTGAAGAATCCATGAGCAAGATTGAAATTGGCAATCAGTCAGCGGAAAAAACATCAGAAACATTGATGAATTTAGTAGGATTAATGCGGAGCATTGCAGAAAATTCCAAGGACATCAGCGAGATGGTCGCAACAGAGGCGTATTC
>CAMWXF010000220.1 GCA_947178115.1 uncultured Lachnospiraceae bacterium | reverse complement strand
TCACATTACCCTGTACGCCCACGCTGCCATCCTCAGTGGCAATATAGACTTGTCCGTATTCTCCCAAATCGTCCTGTAAAAAAAGATCCTGATTACGGTAGCCTAGCAGAATATGTTTCTCCGCCTCCAACTCCTTAGCCAGTTCCAACATAGGCGGTATCCCGATGCCGCCGCCCATCAGGAACACCCGCTTACCTTTCGCCTGCTCTGTGGGAAATCCATTGCCGAGCACGCCCAGAATCTCCAACGTATCACCCGTGCCGTAGGCGGAAAACTCGGCCGTGCCTTTGCCTGCGATGCGATAGACCAGACGCAGTCTGCCCTGCTCCCGGTCTACCTCACATATACTGATCGGTCTCGGAAGAAGTGTTGCCGCATTATGTGGATATACTGCAACAAACTGCCCCGCGTGAGCGTCCTGCGCCAGCTCTGTCTCCAGCCACATGTCATAAATCTGCTCCGCGATCTGCTTTTGTGACACCACCATCGCTTTCATTTTCTTTTTTTGAATTATTTGGCTATCCATTGTTCTGTTATCCTCTTTCTGTGTATCCGCTCTCATATTAAATCAGAGCACATGACCTGATCTCCATGTACTCTGACATACTACTGCTCCATTTCCCCGTGTTTTTATCCTACTGCAATAGAGACAATACCCCTTGATTACTCTGATTCGCCTGTGCAAGCATGGATGATCCAGCCTGCGCAAGAATATTGTTATTGGCATACTTCACCATCTCTGTCGCAATATCCGTATCTCTGATAGCAGATTCCGCTGCTGTGGTATTCTCCACAATATTATCCAAGTTACTTATCGTATGTTCCAGCCGGTTCTGTATCGCGCCCAGATCGGACCGAACCTCCGACACGTCAAAAATCGCACTTTTGGCAAAAGCATTCAGTGCTTGGAAATAGCGGACATCGGGAATCTTATCCAACAACTCTTCTTCCGTACCTCCCGTAGCACCGACAGTATAATCGGTGGTAAGTCTTTCTTTCACCTTTTCATCCGTGATCGCACTATAAGAAAAACTGTGGAAACCCGTCAGATCCGAAGCGCCCAGAAGGTGTGAATGTCCCGGCGATCCCCAAGGCTGCACCATACTTTTATTCCAATATTCCTTCTTCGCATAAGTACTGCCGTCTGCAAGCCAATAAGCCGTTGATCCCTGCGGGTAAGCGGCCTGCGTTGGATTGGGATTGTCTACATTATTGCAATAGGGACTGTCATTATTCGTCTGGTAATAAATACCCTTCGCCAGCGCACTGGCTATCAGATCGTTCGTGCACATATTCCTTATTGTGATAGCGATATGCTGCCCGGATTCCGCACCTACCTGCAATCCCTTATTCTGAAAAGTGCCGTCTAACAGCTTCTGTTCATTGAAAGTAGTAGTAGACTGTACCCGATCAATCTCGCTCATCAACTGCCTGACTTCCATAGTAATATATTCTCTGTCTACTGAAGTCAGTGTTCCGTTCGCTCCCTTGACTGCCAGTTCTCCCATGCGCTGCAACATATCATGGACTTCATTCAATGCTCCCTCTGCGGTCTGCACACATGAGATTCCATCCGACGCATTAGCTGCTGCCTGCGTAAGCCCTCTCACTTGTCTGCGCATTTTCTCCGATATGGACAATCCCGCCGCATCATCCGCGGCACGGTTAATTTTATATCCCGAAGACAATTTTTCCGTAGATTTCGCCTGACTTGCGGTTGTCAGGTTGAACATGCGGTCTGCATTCATCGCCGTTATATTATGTTTAATAACCATAGGCTTCCCTTCCTCTCTTATCGCTTCCCTGCGTCTGAATCAAAAGTTCTGTATTTAGTTATATATCGGATTATTTTCAATACTTCTTAACATATTTTTTGATTTATTTGTCTTTGCCGATTAAGTCTTACTAAATTAAACAATTGCGCTTGACAAATAGTACTACATGGTACTATTCTATATGGTAGGAGGCGGTATCATTGCTTAATAATACAGAAGGCGGTTTTCTGATTACCAAAATCAAACAGCTTCAGGGACGAATCTTTGAAAAACTGCTGGCAGAACATAATATTCACGAGTTTAACGGCGCTCAGGGCAGGATCCTTTTTGTTCTGTGGGAAAAAGATAATATCCCAATCAGTGAATTGTCCCAAAAAACGGGACTCGCTAAAACAACCCTGACCGGCATGCTGGATCGAATGGAAAAACAGGGACATATCGAACGGGTCTATTCCCCCGCCGATCGCAGGACTGTCCGGATTAAACTGACGGAAACCGCCAGACTGTTCAAAGAGCAATATGAACTAGTCTCTGATGAAATGAATCAAATATTTTACAGAGGATTCAGCGATGAAGAAATACTCATTCTCGAAACAGGTCTTAGGAAAGTGCTTACGAATCTTACAGAAAAGGAGAATCATTATGAACAGTACAGCTAAATCGGGGATACGCGCACTCCGTAAAAATGCGCAGGTTGCCTATGTGGCCTCGGTAAACGAAGAAGGTTTTCCCCAGATCAAAGGGATGCTCGTAATAGAACACGAAAGCATGAAGACACACTATTTTTCCACCAACACCAGCTCCAAGCGAGTAGGCCAGTTTCTGAAAAACCCCAAGGCCTCCGTATACTATGTGGATGACACTAAGGATCAATATAAAGGCGCCTTATTTACCGGAACAATGGAGGTCTGCACCGATCACGAAACAAAGGCTGCTTTATGGCGAGACGGGGATGAACTATATTATCCTAAGGGCGTGGATGATGAAGATTATTGTGTGTACAAATTTACCGCCCAAACCGTCAACTATTATTATGGGCTGAGTAACGTAACCCTTTCTATCGATGAGCTTTAAGCTTAGTATTAACTTTCTTGTATCTTCGTCCATTTTAAAAGGTGCCATTTATCGCTATGGTAAATGACACCTTTTGACTTACGGCTACCTTCCTAATGCTTGATACACGATCCTTCCGCCGCAGATCGTATAACTTATCACTCCCGGCAGATTCTCTCCGACAAACGGAGAATTTGCCGCCTTCGATACAAAGCTTTCCACCGTCCACATCTTATTGGGATCAAACACCATAAGATCCGCGGGTCCGCCCTCTGCCAGATAACCCGCATCGAGATGATACAGTTTTGCAGGAGCATGACTCATCTTCTCTATCAGCTCCGCCATAGACAGATAGCCCTTATTCACCAGCTCCCGCAGTCCCAGCGAAAAGGAAGTTTCCAAACCGATCATGCCGCTGGGCGCTTCTGTCAGCGGCCTTGCTTTTTCCTCCGCACTATGGGGTGCATGATCCGTAGCGATCATATCGATAGTGCCGTCCCTTAGTCCCTCTATGATCGCCAGCCGGTCAGCCTCCTCCCTAAGCGGCGGATTGACCTTGGCCAACGAGCCTTGCATAATCACGGCATCCTGCGTTAATGAAAAATGGTGCGGCGTCGCTTCCGCATAGATATGGTGAGTCTTTTTCTTCATCTGCCGCACCAGTTCTACCGCCTCTTTTGTGCTGATATGTTGAATGGACAGGTCGGCTTCCTCCTCTATGGCAATACGTAAATCCCGTTCCACCATAGAAATCTCCGCTTCCCTGGGAGATCCGCCTATTCCGTAATGAGCCGCAGCGGTGCCCGCATTGATACCGTTATTCGTAATAAGCGACGGATTTTCCTCGTGAAGGCTGACAGGCTTACCACACTTTGCCGCCTGTCGCAGCGCTGCCCGCAGCAACTGCTCATCCGTAATCGGTATGCCGTCATCGGTAAAGCCTGCGGCACCCAGCTCACTCAGAGTCTCCATATCCGTCAGTTCTTTCCCTTGAAGTCCTTTGGTTACATTTGCACATGTGTAAATGTGAATATCCGTTTTCCTGCCTTTATTCAGCACATAGGCAAGTGTCTCCGGATTATCCACTGCCGGGTGCGTATTCGCCATCAGCACCACTGACGTAAATCCGCCCCGCGCCGCGGCCCGTGCGCCTGTATGAATATCTTCTTTATGGGTAAACCCGGGATCTCGAAAGTGTACATGAACATCCACAAGTCCCGGCACAATATACTGACCATATAAGTCAATCTCTGTAATATCCTCTGACGCAGTCCCCGCTCCGCAATCACAGCCGTCATTGACGAATAACTCTGTCTCTAAAGCACCCCGCGGCGCTATGCGGACAATCTTATCCTCTTTTATCAGAATATCCCGATATCCCTCTGTCCCCGA
>CAMWXF010000219.1 GCA_947178115.1 uncultured Lachnospiraceae bacterium | reverse complement strand
ACTTATAAGGGATTTGCAGATTCGATACAGAAACATTTATTAGATTCGAGATAGACGGAGGTAGTGAGCATGGCAAAAATGAAAGTACATGAGCTGGCAAAAGAGTTAGGCAGGCAGAGCAAAGAACTGATTGCTTTTTTGCAGGATAAAGGATATGAAGTGAAGGTTGCGCAAAGTTCCATCGAGGATGAGGCGATCGAACAGGTGAGAAAGCAGTTTGGCACCGCCGCAAAACCGCAGGACGACGGAAAGAAAGCAGAAGCAAAAGCTGCGGCAGAAGCAGAAACAAAAGCGGAAGCTTCTGAGGCGGCAAAGCCGGAAGTGAAAGAGAAACCGAAGGCTTCCGGGACGGAAAATGCCAAAGAGCCCAAGGCAGCTGCCAAACCTGCGAAGGCGGAAGACAGAGCAGAGCAGGCAAGGCCGGATGGGAAGGCTAAGACGGAGCCGCCCAAGAAGAAAAAGATCATCTTCGTAAGCAACCCTCATAATTCCAAGATGCCTGGGCAGCGTCCCGCACAGGGCGGTAATGGTAGTGGTGCAGGCGGCGGTAATCGTAATAATGACAGAAGACCGTCAGGAAACGGCGGCCGTCCGGTACAGGCACAGAATGCGCCCCATAAGATCATCAGACCGACCCAGAAGCCGATCCCGGTGACTGCCGAGCCCTACGAGGTGAGACAGCGTCAGCAGCAGGAGCGCAGAATGGAGCAGCGCCAGCAGGAGAAGCGGGAACGTGAAAATTTGGCGAACGCGCAGGCAGCAAAGGCCCAGCAGGGACAGGAGAGAACAGGAAGTGTAGGAAATGCAGGAGAAAATCGCAGACCTGAAGGCCAGAATAGGCCGAATTATAACAACAATCAGGGCGATCGTCGCAGCAACGGTGCTGGTACGGGCGCTAACCGCGGTTCGGGTAATTTTGACCGCTCTCAAAGAGGAAACGGCGGGTCGGACAATCGATTTAGGAAGAATAACAATCAGAAGGACTTTATGCCCGAGACACCTATCAAGGACGTGGAGAAGCACAGGGATGATGAGAAGCGCAGGGCAAATCAGGAGAGGGATAAACGCTCGAAGAAAGATCTGATCTATGAAGAGGACGATGCAGCAGTAAAGAACCGCAATAAAGCCGGCCGGTTCATTAAACCGGAGAAGAAGGTGGAAGAGACTGCGGAAGAGCAGATCAAGGTGATTACGGTTCCGGAATCGCTGACGATCAAGGAGCTGGCAGATAAGATGAAGATACAGCCCTCTGCGATCATCAAGAAACTCTTCTTACAGGGTCAGATCGTGACCTTGAACTCTGAGATCAGCTTCGAAGATGCGGAGAATATCGCGATCGAGTATGAGATCATCTGTGAGAAGGAAGTGAAGGTCGATGTAATCGAGGAGCTGTTAAAAGAGGATGAGGAAGACGAGGCTTCCATGGTAAGCAGACCGCCGGTTATCTGTGTTATGGGACACGTTGACCACGGTAAGACTTCCTTGCTTGATGCCATCCGTAAGACCAATGTAACGGATAAGGAAGCGGGCGGCATCACGCAGGCAATCGGTGCCTATACGGTCAAGGCGAACGGGCAGAGCATTACATTTTTGGATACGCCGGGACATGAGGCGTTTACGGCGATGCGTATGCGTGGCGCCAACTCTACGGATATTGCGGTACTGGTAGTTGCCGCGGACGACGGCGTTATGCCTCAGACCATCGAGGCGATCAACCATGCCAAGGCGGCGGGAATCGAGATTATCGTAGCGGTAAACAAGATCGATAAGCCGAGCGCGAATATTGACCGTGTCAAACAGGAGATGACGGAATATGAGCTGATTCCGGTAGACTGGGGCGGATCGACAGAGTTCGTGCCGGTATCCGCAAAATCGGGTGAAGGTATCGATAATCTGTTGGAGACGATTCTTTTAACGGCCGAAATTCTGGAATTAAAGGCAAACCCGAACAGAAATGCCAGAGGTCTGGTGATTGAGGCGGAGCTTGATAAGGGACGCGGTCCCGTTGCCACTGTGCTGGTACAGAAAGGTACACTGCATGTGGGCGACTTTATTTCCGCAGGCGCAAGTCACGGCAAAGTAAGAGCCATGATTGACGATAAGGGCAGAAGGGTGAAGGAGGCAACGCCGTCTACACCGGTAGAGATCTTAGGTCTGTCCGATGTTCCCAGTGCGGGAGAGGTATTTATCGTACATGAAAATGATAAGAGCGCGAAATCTTATGCAGAAACCTATAAGGCGCAGCATAAGGAGGAGATGCTTGCAGATACTAAGACCAGGATGTCACTGGATGATCTGTTTAACCAGATTCAGGAAGGTAATCTGAAAGAACTGAATCTGATCGTTAAGGCGGACGTTCAGGGTAGCGTGGAAGCTGTTAAACAGAGTCTGATGAAGCTGACCAATGAGGAAGTGGTAGTAAAATGTATCCATGGCGGCGTAGGTGCCATCAATGAGTCGGATGTTTCGCTGGCTTCCGCTTCTTCCGCGATCATCATCGGTTTCAATGTCAGACCGGATGCCACTGCGAAGGCTGTGGCGGAGCGCGAAGGCGTGGATGTGAGACTGTACAAGGTCATCTATCAGGCGATCGAGGATATCGAGGCGGCGATGAAGGGTATGTTAGATCCGATCTTCGAGGAGAAAGTGATCGGTCATGCGGAAGTACGTCAAATCTTCAAAGCGTCTGCAATCGGTAATATCGCCGGTTCTTATGTACTTGACGGCGAGTTCCAGAGAGGCTGTAAGATCCGTATTACCAGAGAGGGTGAGCAAATCTATGAGGGCGAGCTGGCATCCTTAAAGAGGTTTAAGGACGATGTGAAGGAAGTCAAGGCGGGATTCGAATGTGGTCTTGTGTTTGACGGCTTCGATAAAATGCAGGAGCTTGATATCGTGGAAGCGTATATCATGGTGGAAGTACCCAGATAGCATATGTTATGATATGCTTCATCCGGGTAGAAAGGATGTTGCAGTACGGCCGGCGGCCGTGCGGTGACGAGAGGATTATGCAACATGCGTAAGAACAGTGTTAAAAATACCCGTATCAACGGAGAAGTACAGCGTGTGCTGGCGGAGATCATTCGGGGTGAGATCAAGGATCCGAGAATCGCCCCAATGACCTCGGTGGTGTCGGTGGAAGTAGCTCCCGACTTAAAGACCTGCAAGGCGTGGATCAGTGTGCTGGGGGATGAAAAGGCGCAGGCGGATACGCTGGCAGGACTTCGGAGTGCGGAAGGCTATATCCGTAACCGGCTTGCGAAGACAATCAATCTGCGTAATACACCGCAGGTAAATTTTATCATGGATCAGTCTATTGCATATGGTGTGAATATGTCGAAACTGATAGATGAAGTGGTGGTAAAAAGTGAATCTGCAGAAAAAGACGAGATGGTAGAAAATGATGAAGATAATTGATGAATTAAAGGGTGCAAAGACAGTAGCGATCAGCGGACATGTAAGACCGGACGGAGACTGTATTGGATCTGTGATGGGGTTATATCTTTACCTGACAAAAGAGATGCCGGATGCCCGGATTGACATATATCTGGAAAAACCGGCGGAAATATTCGGCTGTATCGATCATATCGAAGATATTAAATCTGAATTTAACACTGATCAGATTTATGATGTGTTTGTGGCGCTGGATACTACCGATGATCGTTTGGGAGAGGCGGAGGCAATCTACCGCAGGGCGCATAAGAAGATCAATGTGGATCACCATGTCAGCAATAAAGGGTGTGGAGATGTGAACATTGTGGAGCCGGAACGGAGTTCTACGGCGGAACTGCTCTATGAGCTGCTGGACCCGGAGAAGGTCGATGTGCAGATCGCTAAGGCGCTCTATATCGGTATTATCCATGACACGGGCGTGCTGCGGTATTCCAACACAGCACCGCGTACTCTGCAGATCACGGCGGAACTGGTTAAATTCGGATTTGATTTCTCTGAGATTATTGAAGAGACATTCTACGAAAGGACTTATCTTCAGACCCAGATCATGGGCAGAGCGATATTGGAGAGCGTCCGGTTTATGAATAACAGGTGTATTGTCAGCATGGTTACCCGCCGCATGATGGAGTTCTACAGGGTGACACCGAAAGACTTAGACGGTATTGTGAATCATCTGCAATCTGTGAAAGGCGTGGATTGCGCTATCTTTATGTATGAGACGGGCACGCTGGAATATAAAGTAAGTATGCGGTCCAATGGCAGAGTGGATGTGGCCGC
>CAMWXF010000218.1 GCA_947178115.1 uncultured Lachnospiraceae bacterium | reverse complement strand
TGTCCAGTTCTTCCACAGTAAAATCAAGCGGATTCATTAAATGTCTCATGTGTATATACGTTCCTTTCTCTGTGTTCCGCGCGTAAAGCAGCGTATTTCTTTGTTATAGTAGGAAATTACCCGGCTTATTCCGGGCTTGCCCTATGACTCAAAAAAATAGAAGAGAAATTTTCTCTTCTATTTTAATATGATATTATGTCAGATAAGATAATAAATCTTCTACAGGTTTTCTTCTGGGAGCAACGGGTGCCTCATCGGGATAACCGACAGGAATCAATGCAACTAACTCCCGGTCCTCGGGAAGCTGCAGCATGGATGCAACGGCATCCTGATCAAACAGTCCGAGAATAACGGAGCCAAGACCCTGCTCGTAAGCAGCCAGACAGAAAGTCTGCGAAGCAATACCGGCATCATACATCTGCCAACCGTCACCGCGGGGGGTGCTGTAGGAACCGTCACGTTCGAATCCGCTGCGGTTCTTAATAACAGTCACAGCAATCAGCACGGGTGCGTTGGAAATGATCGTGCCGTTCGGCGGATAAAGTGAGGTGCCCTCTGATGCAATTTTTTCTTTCAGTTCTCCTTCAATTGCAATGTAGCGGGTAATCTGTGTATGTTTCCAGCTGGGAGCATAGGAAGCCGTCTCGACGATCTGTGCAAGCAGTTCATGGGAAACCGGATCTGCCTTAAATTTGCGGATGCTTCTGCGCCCTAAGATACATTCCTTTGCAGTCATGCAATAACCCTCCTTATAGTGTGTGCCGTATATTCAATATATCTATATTTTGTATATCATACCACAAAGGGAGAGGGGTTTCAACAGTTTTTATATTGTGGAATGGATGGGGGTATGTTATAGTGAAAGATAGGTTTAGAAAGATATTCATATATCAATTTTGCAGCGAAATGAACCGGGTACGGTACATGACAGAGCGAGCATAAAGGAGCGGTGAACTATGGAAGAATTGAAGAAAGATACTATACAGCAAGAGGATGCACAGGCGGACGAACGGATAAAGGAGTCGGAGCATGAGGAGGACAGAAAGGAATATGTAGAGCGTAAACGCTGGCTGTTTCTGGGACTGCCGTTTACTTTTACGAAGTATACGGTGACTGACGAGGTTATTACGATCAATGACGGGCTTCTCAACACAAGAGAAAACGATTGTTATTTATATAAAGTACAGGATGTGGAGCTGCAGGTCAGTCTGGCGGAGCGTATATTTAAACTGGGGACGGTGGCCTGTTATACAGGAGACAACACGCACCCGCAGTTATATTTGTCCCACATTAAGCATGCTAAAGAGATCAAGAATTATATTCTGAAAGCCTCGGAGGAGGCGCGCAGAAGACGCCGGACCCTGAATACGCTCAATATCGATGCCGCGGATATAGATGACATTGATGCGTAAGCGCCTATGCCGACAGGCAGCATAGGCAGGCTTTTTATGGGAATGTCAAGCGCCGGGTTCTTCGTTTTCCATCAGAAGACGCTCGAACAGAAGACCGGCAGTAAACCAGCAGGGGGCGTAGTCGAGGCGGATTACCTTGGCGAGATTCCAACGGGAGCGCTCGTAATTCCACGGGCATAGATCGCGTTTCATGAGCCATAGACCGGTCAGAAATTCTCCGGTAAAGATCATGCCGGTGTAAACCAGACCGCGGAATATGAAGTTGTGTCCGCGCATAAGGCGGGCAAACGGGGCAAGCAGGGCGGCGAGTCCGTATATGGGGAACATCCAGACGGAGGTCGTACAAGGCAGACGGAGATCTCTTTTGCGAAAAGCATGGAAGGCTGTGAAGATCATCTCCAGAAACCACCCCAGAAGCCCACAGTGTATATAGTTGTGAATAAATTTTTTCATATCATTAAGGATATCCGAATTTCGGGAAATTATACATCCATATGAGAGGGGCGTGCGCATGAACTATAGAGAGGCGATGGCATATATAGAAGATCTGCAGCAATATGGCAGCGTTATGGGTCTTGAGACCATGCGGGAGTTGTGTGCGCGCCTGGAGAATCCGCAGGATCAGCTGAAATTCGTTCATATTGCCGGCACGAACGGGAAAGGTTCGGTGCTCGCCTATGTCTCCACGGTTCTGTCTGCGGCGGGATATCGGACAGGCAGATATATATCGCCTACGGTGCAAGAGTACAGGGAGCGGTTTCAGATCGACGGTCGTGTGATTACCCAGTCCGGATTGTGCAAATATCTGGAACAGGTGAAGGAAGCGGCGGAGGCAATGGCGGCGGAGGAACTGCCGCACCCTACGGCATTTGAGGTGGAGACCGCAGTGGCATTCCTCTATTTTCTGGATAAACAGTGCGATATCGTAGTGCTGGAGACCGGATTGGGAGGTGCGCTGGATGCGACAAACGTGATTACGACGACATTGGCCGCCGTCTTTACTTCTGTCAGCATGGATCATATGGGAGTGCTGGGGGACAGTATAGAGCAGATCGCAGCGGCTAAGGCGGGGATTATTAAAGACAAGTGTTATGTAATATCTGCCAAACAGACGCCGGAAGCAATGAAAGTGATCAGACAGGCGGCGCTTGTACGCAAAGCCAAATTTTATACGGCGGATGTATCCAGAGCAAAGAATATCAGATACGGCATGGCAGGTCAGCATTTCAGCTATGATAAATACAAGAATATTGCGATCACGATGGCCGGGCAGTTCCAGATCGAGAATGCTGTGGTGGCGCTGGAGACGCTTGCCGCGCTCGGTAGGGCGGGGTATCCGGTTGCAGAGGATAAGCTGCGGCTGGGCATGGAGCAGACGCGCTGGCGGGGCAGATTTGATGTGATCGGTAAGAAACCGCTTTTTATTGCGGACGGAGCACACAATGAGGATGCCTCGAAGCGGCTTTCAGAAAGCATCAGATTTTATTTTACAAACAGACGGATCATCTATATAATGGGTATGTTGAAGGACAAAGAGTATGATAAGGTGATCCGCAATACTTATGAGCTGGCGGAACATATTATCACGGTGACACCACCGCTTACGGGTCGTGCGCTGCACGGTTATGAGCTGGCGCAGGCAGTGCGGGAATACCACGACAGCGTGACGGTAGCGGACAGTGTGCAGGAGGCGGTGGAGATCGCTTATCTGCTGGCAGGACAGGATAAGGACTGCGTGGTTATCGCATTCGGTTCGCTCTCTTATCTGGGAGAGCTGATCGACGTGGTAGAACATAGAGATACGATCAGGAGAGACTCTCATGGTAGATCAGAAGAAAATTGAAGAAGCAGTGCGGCTTTTGTTAGAGGGAATCGGTGAAGATGTGACCAGAGAAGGTCTGAAGGATACCCCAGGCAGGATCGCGCGGATGTATGAGGAAATCTATAAAGGCATGGATGAAGATCCGGCGATACATTTGTCGAAAACTTTTACGGTAGAAAGCAACGGAATTGTCGTAGAAAAGGATATCACCTTTTATTCTACCTGTGAGCACCACTTGATGCCGTTCTACGGCAAGGTGCATATCGCTTATCTGCCGAACGGCAGAGTAGTGGGACTCAGCAAGCTGGCGCGCACGGTAGAAGTATATGCAAGAAGGCTGCAGATACAGGAGCAGATGACGGCTCAGATCGCCGATGCAGTCATGGAGTACTTAAAACCGCAGGGCGTGATGGTGATGGTGGATGCGGAACATATGTGCATGACCATGCGCGGCGTGGCTAAGCCGGGCAGTCAGACATCGACGATGGCAGCGAGAGGATGTTTTGAAAATGATCCGCAGCTTCGGCAGATTTTTTTCGAAATGATACGACAATAGTTGACAAATAAAATTAAATGATGATTTAGCAAGAGGAAAATGTATTGAAAATAGGAAACAGGGATTTTGCGACAACCGGACATACATATGTTATGGGAATTTTAAATATAACACCTGATTCTTTTTCGGACGGCGGTGCATATCATACGGTAGATGAGGCATTATATAGCGTGGAACAGATGATTTCAGAAGGGATGGACGTTCTGGACATCGGGGGTGAATCTACCAGACCCGGTTATACGCAGATATCTGATGAGGAGGAGATCGGCCGTGTTATTCCGATGGTTGAGAGGATTAAATCAAGATTTGACACAGTGATTTCCTTGGATACCTATAAGTCAAAAGTGGCGGCGGCGGGAATTACGGCCGGCGTTGATATGATCAATGATATCTGGGGGCTGAAATATGATCCCGGGATGGCCGGAGTGGTGGCGCAGGCCA
>CAMWXF010000217.1 GCA_947178115.1 uncultured Lachnospiraceae bacterium | reverse complement strand
AACCCCATCACTTCATCCACCGGCAGCGCCAGCACTACCCCGTGCGCGTCTGTTCCCAGTCCGCACACACTCGTAATTGCCGCCATCGTCTCGCTTTTCTTATCCCGCGGAACCACGATCATGACGAAATCCTGCTCTTCCTGCATGGAGATGCCGAAGTGATGACTTACCTGTTCAGAACTGCGCCGACGTCCTTTCATGACCGTACCGCCCTTTGCCCCTGCATTTCTGGCTGCGTCTACCACATCATCGCTGTAACCGCTCGCTACGGAAACCCATATTACGGCATATTCTGATTTCTCCTTCATCTCTTTCTCATCTCCTTTCAGCGCCTCTTTCATCTCATCCTGCGCCGCGTCATTTAGTTCTTGTAAAACATGACTCTGACATCCGCTCACCGGAACAGTAATTGCAATGCCGCCTCCCCGGTGCCGGAAAGAAAGCTGTCTGTTCATTGTCTCAAACAGCGGCTGCACCTGCGATTTAGATACCAATGCCCCCGTAAGAAGTCTTGTAGTGCCCCGCAGTCCGAAAATATCCATCATTTCCGACGGTGCCGTTCCCTTCCCCCTGAACTGAAAACACAGGGGAACATTCATGGAATCGAGAACCTCCTCTAACTTTTTCTGATCCTCCTCCCGCGTAATCGCAATGACAAGCCGCGGAGTCACCTGCAGATTTCTTTGATCTGTCATATTCACGCTTCCTCCAAATCAACTACTGTATCTTCCAAATCAATAATGGTGTCATCTAAATCAACAATGGTATCCTCCAAGTCGATAACTACATCTCCCGGAAGCGCCTGTTCCGGTCGGTAAACCGTTCTGCTCCTGCGCGCATATACCATGCCCATCACCTGTATCGCAATTAACGGAGCAAGCGCAACTAATGCTACGACACCGAATGCGTCCGTGACTACATTACCACCTAAAGCTGTACATGCCCCCATCGCCAGCGGCAGCAGAAATGTTGATGTCATCGGTCCGCTGGCTACACCACCGGAGTCAAATGCGATACCAACAAAAACCGGCGGCACAAGTCTGCTCAGGACAATCGCCAGCACATATCCCGGAATAATGATCCAGTAGATACTGATTCCGGTCAATACCCTTGTCATGGAAAGAGCCACCGCACACGCCACACCAATGGACATGGAAGCATTCATCATCTTATAAGACACCATGCCACCGGTAATCTCTTCTACCTGCTCATTGAGCACCCTTACGGCCGGCTCCGCCTTTACAATATAATATCCTATCACAATTCCGACAGGAACTAAAGCCCATTTAAACACACCCCCGGCAAGCCCCTCGCCAAGCAGACTTCCCACCGGAGCAAACCCGATATTGACGCCGGTAAGAAACAGAATCAGGCCGATTACGGTATACCCAAATCCCACGGCCATTCTCTGTACCTGACGCTTACGATAGCTGCGCGCAATAAGTTGGAAAATAAGGAACACACCCACCACAGGCAAAATGCTGCGCAGCACTTCTTTGGCATAGTCGGGAACGGATTTTATAAATTCCCTGACTACGTCCTGAGTCGTTACCAGACTGGGGATCTGCACCGCCGTATATACCGCCTCTGTAGGGTGATAAAATATCCCCAGAAACAGAACCATCAGAATCGGACCTATACTGCAAAGTGCAATCAGACCGAAGCTGTCGTTACCGCTGTCCTTATCGCTTCGCGCGGCGGAAAGACCCACACCAAGCGCCATGATAAACGGCACGGTCATCGGTCCCGTCGTGACGCCGCCTGCGTCAAATGCAACCGCAATAAACTCCGATGGCGTAAAGAAAGACAATATAAACATAAATATGTACAACCCTGCAAGAAGCAAAGGAAGGCTTATCCGAAATAGAATACGCAGAAGCGCAACCACGGTAAAAACGCCTACTCCGGCTGCCACTGTCCAGATCAGCACCATGTTAGGTATCGCCGCTACCTGATTCGCCAGCACCTGAAGATCCGGCTCCGAAATTGTAATAATTGCTCCCATCAGGAAACAGATCAAAGCCATCATCAAAACACTTTTAAATTTCACCAGCCTGCCGCCGACACCCTGCCCCAATGGTGTCATCGCCATTTCCGCGCCCAACTGGAAAAATCCCATGCCTACGATCAGCAGGACTGCACCCGTGAGGAACAGCACCAGCGTACTGATTTCCATCGGCACTAATGTGATACTCAGAACCAGCACGATCATCGTAATCGGCAACACACTTGAAAGGGATTCTCTTATTTTCTCTTTTAACTTTTCATTCATATAACCGAAATTTTCTCCCTTCCACAGAATCTATATAAATTATCTTATCGTAAAACTGACATCCTGGGAACGAAAAACGCGTCAAGAATTTGCTAAGATCTGCCGGCTCTGCACGCAAATCTGCCTGCCTTTTTAATAAGATATGATGCCCACAAAATAAGGACAGGGAAAATCGCTTTATTTCCTCTGTCCTTTTTCTCATTGATTATATTATTGCTCACCAAAAGAATTTATTCCACCGTACTATTCATCTTCTCCGATATCCTGAGAGGCCGCTACCGCGGAAACAACCGAAGATACTACCGCAATCACAACGGGAATAATCACAACAACCAGACCGCCTGCCAATAATAAAAACATACTCTACCTCCTGTACGCCGATATCTGCCGCCAGATATCCTTTGTAACATAATTGCTATATATATAATATAACTCAATCTCTGCCTGATATTTATTTTACACGCAAAGTCTCTGGATTGCAACCGGTTTGTTAAAACACTCTGCCTCTTTCAAAATACCCTTTACTCAATCGACTTAAGCGACTCCGCCATATTGATTTTCTCCAACTTAAAGAACATGATTCCGTTCACAAACATCGCGAAGACAAATGTGAGCAGAAAACTCAATCCGTAGCTGAGAGGCTTGATAGAATTCTTGAAAGATATCATGTCGATATTAATGTTATACATAATAAACCAGTGAAGCAGTTTGCCCAGCGCCAGCCCAACCGCGGCTCCCAATCCCGTCAGAATAAGGTTCTCCCGAAAAACATAATCCGCCGTCTCTTTCGCATAGAAGCCCAACACCTTGATTGTCGCAATTTCACGAATCCGCTCCGTGATATTAATATTCGTCAAATTGTAAAGAACAATAAAAGCAAGGCAGCCCGCACAGAGAATAATCAGTGCAACAACATAATCCATACTCTGCATCATGGTGGAAATTCTGTCCTTCATGTCCTGCACAACAGAGACTGCGAGCACATTATCTCCGTCCGACACCCGCGCAGCGGCGGCATGAAGATCCGTGCCTTCCGTAACGATTGCATACGCGCTCTTGCATTCCGGCTCTGCACCGATCTGATCCTGATATGTCTCCTTATTAATATAAATATAATTATAGACAAAGTTCTCACACAGCCCGGCAATTTTCACCCGGATCCGATTCATGTCATTGTCCCGGATGACAACCTCATCTCCGACCCCGATTCCCAAGTTCTTGGCAGCTTTAGCCGTTATAACAGCTTCCCCTTTGGCGGGATAAGGTATTGCCTCGCCCTGTTCGGTATGCAGGTTTATAAATTCCGTAATTTCCTCCGCATTTTCCGGAATCACCATATACAGAGATTTCGTCTTCTCTCCGAAATCTATATCCACACTCTCTTCAAAGCGGTATGCGATTTTAGCAAAAATATCTGCCGACTGCTCTGTAAATGCAGTCATTTCCGTTAGCGTCAGCGCCTCGTCATAAGTAATCCCGATATCGTAAATCTGAATATCCCCATACTGATACTCTGCAATGTTAGCCACGGAATCCTTAATACCGAAACCGGCCACAAGAAGCGCGGCGCACCCGCTGATTCCGAGTATCATCATAATAAATCTCTTCTTATATCTCACCAGATTCCTGGCGGAAACCTTTTGCAGGAATTTAAGTCTTTTCCAGATAAAAGTGACTTTCTCCAAAAAAATGCGCTTGCCGCTCTTCGGCGCCTTCGGACGAATCAGATTCGCCGGCACACTATATAGTTCGTAACGACAGGAAAAATATGCCGCACCTACGGAACACAAAACCGCCGCCAGAACCGAAAAGAACGCCAGCCATCCGTTAAAGAGATAGGTAATCTCCCCCAGATCGTACATGATCTTGTATCCTTCCCATATTGTCTTGGGAAACAGCCATGTACCGCCGGCAAGCCCTGTCAGCGCACCGATGATAGCGGCGCTTCCGGCATAAAACATATATTTCGCCATGA
>CAMWXF010000216.1 GCA_947178115.1 uncultured Lachnospiraceae bacterium | reverse complement strand
GCCGCTTCCAGCGCAGACGCAACCGTAATGCCGCTGGCAACGATCGTCACGTCCGTACCCTCACGAAGCAGAACGCCCTTACCGATCTCAAACTTATAATCCGGTGTGTCGTTGATCACCGGAACCGCCGCACGTCCGAAACGAAGATACACCGGTCCTTCTAATTCTATCGCCGCTCTCACGGCCGCCTTAGCCTCTACATCATCGGAAGGCACGATAACGGTCATACCCGGAATCGTCCTCATAAGAGCCACATCCTCATTACACTGATGGGTTGCGCCGTCCTCTCCTACCGTAATACCGGCATGGGTCGCACCGATCTTTACATTCAGGTGCGGATAGCCGATGGAGTTACGGACCTGCTCGAAGTTACGTCCCGCCGCAAACATGGCAAAAGAACTGACAAAAGGAATCTTACCGCAGGTAGCAAGCCCCGCCGCAATACCTGTCATATTACACTCTGCAATACCGCAGTCAATATGGCGGTCCGGATATGCTTTCTGAAATACGCCTGTCTTAGTTGCTCCCGCAAGGTCTGCATCCAGAACGACCAGATTCGGGAAATCGGCACCGCACTCGGCAAGTGCATTGCCATAACTTTCACGGGTAGCAATTTTCTTAACGTCTGCCATTAGTTCGCACCTCCTAATTCTTCTCCGATCTTCTCAAGATCCGCCATTGCCGTCGCATATTCTTCATCGTTAGGCGCCTTGCCGTGCCATCCCGCATTGTTCTCCATGAAGGATACGCCTTTGCCCTTAACAGTCTTACAGATGATCGCCGTGGGCATGCCTTTCGTTGCTTTGGCCTCATTAAATGCAGCGTCGATCTGATCAAAGTCATTGCCGTCAATATTGATCACATGGAAATTAAAAGCCTCGAACTTCTTATCGATCGGGTAAGGTGAGCACACATCGTCGATCTTACCGTCGATCTGTAGCCCGTTGTTATCCACGATCACTACCAGATTATCCAGCTTCCGGTGTCCGGCAAACATCGCTGCCTCCCACACCTGACCTTCCTGAATCTCACCGTCTCCTAACAGTGTGTAAGTTCTGTAATCTTTACCGTCCATCTTAGCCGCCAGCGCCATGCCTACCGCCGCGGAGATTCCCTGTCCCAGAGAACCGGAAGACATATCCACGCCGGGCGTCTCCTGCATACAGGGATGTCCCTGCAAATAGGAGCCCAGATGACGCAGTGTCTTTAAATCTTCCACCGGAAAATATCCTCTGTTGGCAAGCGCGGAATACAGTCCCGGAGCAGTGTGCCCCTTGGATAATACGAAGCGGTCTCTGTCCGCCTTCTTAGGATCCTTCGGATCGATATTCATTTCCTCAAAATAAAGATATGTAAAAACATCCGCCGCAGACAAAGAACCGCCCGGGTGTCCCGCCTTCGCACCATGCACCGCGGTTATGATTCCTTTACGGACTTCATTAGCTGCTCTTTGTAACTCTAATTTATTCATCGCCGACCTCCGTACCGTTTTTTATAAAAAGATTCTGATTTTACAACGCTTTCCGCCGCCCGCTCATGCGGGCATAGGCATTTCACTAAATCATCATAGCACAAATTATACAAATCTACTAGCCAAAATTTGTGAATATTTAATAACTGTGTTACTTTCCCTGCCCGTAATAGGCATTTGCACCATGTTTTCTGTAATAATGCTTATCCTGCAGCTCCTGGGGTGCCGGCTGAATCCGTGCATTGATCGTCTCCGCGCGGTAAGCCATCTTCGCTACTTCCTCCAGCACAACCGCATTGTGCACCGCTTCATGAGCATCCTTGCCCCATGCAAAAGGTCCGTGATTCTTGCACAGCACCGCCGGAACAGCCATGGGGTCCTTATCCATTCTCTTAAACTCACCCACGATCAAAAGCCCCGTGTTCTTCTCGTAAGCGTCCGCGATCTCATCCGCATTCAGGCAGCGCAGACACGGAATCTCTCCATAGAAATAATCAGCGTGGGTCGTTCCGTAGCACGGAATGCTCCTGCCCGCCTGCGCCCAGCTTGTGGCGTAGGACGAATGGGTATGCACCACGCCGCCGATCTCCGGATATGCCTTGTACAGCTCCACATGGGTCGCTGTATCGGAAGAAGGATTGTACTTGCCCTCCACCTTATTGCCTTCCAGATCCACCAATACCATATCATCGGGCGTCAATTTATCGTAATCCACACCGCTCGGCTTGATTGCAAATATCCCGCTCTCCGCGTCGATCTCGCTGACGTTTCCCCATGTAAAAGTAACCAGCCCGTATTTCGGCAGAAGCATATTCGCCTCATAGACCCGTTTCTTCAACTCTTCTAACATATTTTCAGCACCTTTCTTATACTAATCTGACAATATCATTCAACCTGAAGAATGCACGCATCGCGGCATTCTTCCAGACATGACTTAGTTATACTTAGGCTGTGTTCTTTACAGCCTTAGTATAACTTCATGTCTTGTTACATATTTTCGACTGCCGCTCTCTCAATCGCAAGCCCGGCACCGTACAGCTTCATGAATTCATTGAAGCCCTGCACGTCCGCTGCCTTCGGTTCCATCTTCTCGCCCTTCTGTCCGGCAAATACTTTGCTGTCTAAGAACGCCGCAAGACTCTCGTCCGCACCCTTATTGACCATATAGGAAGCCAGAAGCGCAATACCCCATGCGCCGCCTTCGCCGGCTGTCTCCATAACGCTCACCGGCGCGTCGATGGCGGCCGCCAGAATGCTCTGTCCCACACCTTTGGTCTTAAAGAGTCCGCCGTGTCCGAGAATCTCATCCACCTGTACGCCTTCCTCTTTCAGCAGAATGTCCAGACCGGTCTTTAATGCGCCCAGAGAGGTGAATAAGTGTACTCTCATAAAGTTCGCCAGATTAAACTTCGCATCGGGTCTGCGCACAAACAGAGGCCGTCCCTCGTTGAATCCGGTCACATGCTCACCGGAAAAATAGTTGTATGCCAGCAGACCGCCGCAGTCGTCGTCACCCTCTAACGCTTTGCGGTACAGATTGCCGTACAGCTCGTTCATGTCCACTTTCATGCCCATCAATTCCGAGTATTCTTTGAACAGATTCACCCACGCATTCAGATCGGAAGTACAGTTGTTACAATGCACCATAGCTACCAGACTGCCGTCGGGCGTAGTCACCAGGTCGATCGCATCGTATACTTTAGAGAGTTCTTTCTCCAATACAATCATGCCGAACACGCTTGTTCCGGCAGATACATTACCCGTGCGCTGTGCAACGCTGTTGGTTGCCGCCATGCCGGTTCCCGCATCACCTTCCGGCGGGCAGAAAGGAACGCCCGCCTGCAATGTACCTGTAGGGTCTAACAGTTTCGCGCCTTCTTCGGTCAGTGCACCGGCCTGCTGTCCTGCCGTGTATACGGCGGGCAGTACATCCCGCAGCTTCCATGCAAAACCTTTGTCTGCCACAGCCCCATCGAACTGATCGATCATCCGCTCGTTGAACTGTCCCGTCTCTATGTCGATGGGGAACATACCGGAAGCTTCCCCGACACCAACGATCTTCTCGCCTGTCAGCTTCCACTGAATGTATCCTGCCAGTGTAATAACGAATTTTAAATCCGCAACATGCTCTTCCCCGTTCAAAATCGCCTGATACAGATGCGCGATCGTCCACCTCTGAGGAATATGATAATTGAAAAGTTCCGTCAGTTTCACGGAAGCCTCCTCCGTAATCGTATTTCTCCATGTACGGAAAGGAACCATCAACTCGTCCTTCTCATTAAACGCCATATAGCCATGCATCATGGCGCTGAATCCGATGGCGCCAATCTTCGTCAGTTTCTCACCATACTGCGCCTGTACATCCTCTGTCAACTTCTGATAACAATCCTGTAATCCCGTCCAGATATCATCCAGGCTGTACGTCCAGATGCCATTCTCTAGCCTGTTCTCCCAGTCATGCGCGCCCGACGCGATCGGCTGATTCGATTCATCCACCAGAACCGCCTTGATTCTTGTCGAACCGAACTCAATCCCCAACACCGCCTTACCGCTTGCGATACACTCTTTTGCTCCCATTTAATACCTCCTACACTTTCATGTTTTTGCAGCCTTAATATATCTTTATGCCTTTCTATTTATACGCCGCCTCATTCCATCTCAGTTCATTCTTAAAGTTACGGATCGTCGTATCCTTATCAATCACAACGCTCTCGATTCCCATTGCTGCCGCCCAGTCAACCATCTGGTCTACCGTCAGATCGTAGGAGAATGCAGTATGAT
>CAMWXF010000215.1 GCA_947178115.1 uncultured Lachnospiraceae bacterium | reverse complement strand
CGCTTGGGGCAGTATCGGTATTATGATATGGATAAGGTGATTGCGGCGGCGCTTGATGCGGTGGAGGCGGAGTTGTAAAAGAAAATTTGCAGGCAGAGTATTGACAATAATCGGTACTCTGCCTATAATATCAAGTGATAGTTTGAATATCAAAGTATTGGATGGTCAAATTATTATGTTTTTTCTGAAGCAATTTTAAACACGGAAAGTCCGTGCGAAAAAGTGGATTATGATGATTCGGCCCATGTGATGGGGAAGTGGAGGAAACGGGGATCATGAAATGGAACGAAGCGATTAAAGAACTGGATACCAGGAGACAGAAGGCTCTTTTAGGCGGCGGACCGAACAGGATAGATAAGCAGCATGCCGCCGGTAAGATGACTGCGCGGGAGAGGATTGAGGTGTTGCTGGATCCGGGTACTTTTGTGGAGGTGGACGGATTCATGGAGTCCAGAATCAATGATTTCGATCTGGATAAGAGAAGGGTGCCGGGTGACGGTGTCGTGACAGGTTACGGAGAGATCGACGGACGGCAGGTATTCGTGGCCAGCGAAGATTTTACGGTAATCGGCGGTACACTGGGGGAATATCATTCGTTTAAAATATGCAGAATTCAGGATATGGCGATGGAGATGAAAGCGCCCCTGATCTGTATCAATGACAGCGGCGGTGCCAGAATCGAGGAGGGTATCTCATCCCTGAGCGGTTACAGCGGCATGTTCCTTCGTCATACAAAAGCGTCGGGGGTCATCCCGCAGATCGCGGTAATTCTGGGACCTTGTTCCGGAGGCGCATGTTATGCGCCGGCAATCTGCGATTTTATATTTATGGTCAAGGACATTTCCAAGATGTTCATCACCGGACCGAATGTGGTGAAGACGGTTATTAATGAGGAAGTGTCTGTAGAGGAACTGGGCGGAGCGGATGTGCATGCCAAGAAAAGCGGTGTGTCACATTTTACATATGACAGCGAAAATGAATGTCTGATGGGCGTACGGAAATTGTTGTCCTATCTGCCAAGCAATTGGACGGAGAAACCGCCGGTTATTAATAATGTAGAGAGACAGAGTATACTGCCCCGTGTGGGTAAGGTATTTGGCAAAGTGGATAATGGCAGGGTGGCCTCTTCCATGAAAGCGAAAGCAGCTAAAATCATGGATATTGTACCGGACAATTCCCGGCATGCATATGATGTCAAAGAAGTGATTGACTGTATCGTAGACGAGGGAAGTTTCTTTGAAGTACAGAAGGAATTTGCCACCAATGCGGTGATCGGATGGTGCAGGATGGAAGGCAAAGTGGTTGGGATTGTGGCGAATCAGCCCAATTCCATGGGCGGCTCTCTGGATTATCATGCCTCTGATAAGATCGCAAGATTTATCCGGTTCTGCGACTGTTTCAACATACCGCTGATTACACTGATAGATGTACCTGCGTTTCTGCCCGGCACGGCGCAGGAGCACAACGGCATTATCCGGCATGGCGCGAAGATCCTGTATGCCTATTCCGAGGCTACAGTGCCGAAAATCTCGCTGATTATGCGTAAGGCGTACGGCGGAGCCTATATCGCCATGAACTCTAAGGAGATGGGCGCAGATATCGTTTATGCATGGCCCATCGCGGAGATTGCGGTTATGGGAGCGGACGGTGCCGTCAATATTGCCTTTAAACGTAAGATCAAAGCAGCAGAGAATCCGGAAGCCATGCGCGCACAGTGCAAAGCGGAATATGAAGAGCGGTTCCTGAATCCTTACGTGGCGGCCGCAAGAGGATATGTGAATGAGGTGATCAAGCCGGAAGAGACGAGAGCAGCACTGGTGAGAGCGCTCAGAGGACTTAAGAATAAGCAGATAGAAGCCCCCAAGAAGAAACACGGAAATATACCCCTCTAGCCGAAAAGGAAAACAAGCGGCGCGAAGCGACATTTGTTTTCCTTCGGCGGGGGTGACGAGAAAACGACAGATCTTTCGATCTGTCGTTTTGTTAGCAATAACTATTGAACATCATGCCGCTGTATGCACTCGTGATATACGGGCTGGCGAAGTTCTTGCCGGGATTCTTATATGCCACGATCACGTTATTAACATAGTTCATCGGATCCAGTGCAACCTGATTAGATTTGCGGAGCACGGAGTTCGTAAAACTTTTCATCGGTGAAAAAGCATTCTTTGCGTTATCACTCATTGCGCTCTGACGAAGCGTTGCGTCATCGACTTCCAGAGTGCCGTCCAGATTCAGATTCAGACCGACGGAAGTGAGGTCGCGGGCATAAACTCTTGCGACACTGCTCATCTCGTTAAAAAGTCTGTTACTCTTGGGCTGATTATCGCTGTATTCTGCAACGGCCTGCAGGAAAGAGTTAAAACCTCTCACCAATGTATTGACGTTCTCCGTAAGCGATTCCACATCTGTCTTGAGTCCGATAGAAGCTGTCTCGCCTTCCTCGCTGCTTAAGCCTGTCAACTCGATTTCGTAAGTGTGTGCCAACGTGAATCGGTTGGAGGGTGAGGTGTGTTCCTCACCGTTGACGGTATAAGAAGCGTTAGCCGGCTGTACTGCTACATGATCCAAACCGAAATAATCCACTGCACCGGAAGTCTTACTTGTTCTGTGATCGGATATTTTGTATATATATGGCTTATCATCCTTAAGCCCGGTGGAATTAGATTCCATCTGCAGATAGGAAGTGTTGTCCTCTCCGGAAATAACCTGTGCCGTTATGCCGATGTTAGCATTGGTGACCAGACGGGCAAGACGATCCTGTACATCCCGATTAGTATCAGTAGGCTTGATGCTGAACTGGAATTCATAATTTAATCCGTCAATACCGACATCGAAAGAATAGGTATTGGGTGTCAGCGTCACAACCTCATCATTAGGAAGGAACTTTCCTGCATTTACCTGCGAAGAAGCCAGACGGTTTACCTCAATGTCATAAGAGGGCAGATCATCGTCCGCTTTTGCAGAACCGATAAAAGAAGCCTTCGCAATATTCGGATTACTGGAATAGGCTACCTTCTTATTCAGAAGTTCATCTTCATCCAGTCCGCCGAGCGATGCGATTGTGTTGCGCAGCTCGCGTGCGTTTTCTTTTACGCTGATAGCGAACCGCTGAGAATCCTTACTGGTATCTAAGATATACAGAGGGGATTCCTTATTCATCTTGACTATGGAATTATAGACACCACGCAGTTCACTCTTCTTATGAGAATCATAAGGCGTGCTTGATTTCGGGGCGTAGGTAGTCATATAGAAATTATAGACATTATTCAGACTATTGATACTATTATATGACATAGTCCCCCTCCTTTCTTCCATGAAATATTCTCGGAACCTGTATGATCATTGATAGCCGGCGTCGCTGTCCGTAGCATGCGGCTCATCAATGCGGATATACTATAACTCTATTTTATCACTGTAATTATGGAAAATGCAAGCATATTGTAGCCTTTTTAGCCGAAAAATGACCAAAAATGCTACCGTAAAATTGCAACAAGTGATCAAACTGAGTTCATTCTGTAATATGTATATCGTAGCGTTTGTGGCAAAAATGAAGAGGTGTAGAAAAATTTTTTTTAAAATTTCCAAAAAGTGCCCGAAATAATCGGAAAAACAGGTTGACTTCATGATTTTCGTATGGTATATTGTTTGAGCAAGATAAGATTCAGGTCTTTTTTTTATGCTCAAAAACAGTGACTCGAATGTTTGAATCATACACGTGGAGGTAGCGAGATGCGTACAAAAATTACTTTAGCATGCACAGAGTGCAAACAGCGTAACTACAATACGACGAAAGACAAGAAGGCTCATCCGGACAGAATGGAGACAAAGAAGTATTGCAGATTCTGCAAGACACATACTTTGCATAAGGAAACAAAATAATCGCCGGTTGTGTGGACGAAAGGAGTATAGCATGGGAGATTCTGCTAAATCAGAAGGAGCATCCAAGATCACGAAATTTTGGAACGGTGTGAAAGCTGAATTTAAGAAAATCACTTGGCCTGATAAAGATGCCCTCTTAAAACAATCTATCGCGGTTGTTATTATTTCCGTTGTGATCGGAGCAATCATTACGATACTGGACTTTGGTCTGCAGTATGGTGTGGATTTCCTTACAACTTTTTCGTTATAGGAAGCTCTGGTAACAGGTTGTGAGAAAGGCATGGGTATTAGTATGATATGAGTTCAGAGGATCATACTGACGTGGAGGGACATATGGCAGAAGCAAATTGGTATGTTGTTCATACTTATTC
>CAMWXF010000214.1 GCA_947178115.1 uncultured Lachnospiraceae bacterium | reverse complement strand
TGTTAGATGTGCTGGGATATCTGGATGAGATTCCGGTGTGTGTAGGCTATGAAGTGGACGGAGAGGTGACGACAGACTTCCCTGTCACTTGTAAATTAGAAAAAGCAAAGCCGGTGTTAAAGAAGCTTCCGGGCTGGAAATGCGAAATCAGGGGTATCAAGAGTTATGAGGAGCTTCCGGAGAACTGCCGCAAGTATGTGGAATTTATTGAGGAGCAGATCGGATACCCGATCACGATGGTTTCTAACGGACCGGGCAGAGAGGATATTATTTATCGGAAGAGCCCGCTTAGCCGGTAGTGTTATAGCAGCGTTTAGGAACAGTATGCCTATGCTGTATGTTACAATAAGATAATTCGACGACGAAATAAAAGGCAGCGATTCAAATCCGCTGCCCTTTATACTATAAAGATAATCTCGAAGAAATTTACTCTTTTGAGTATAAATTTCTTAAGCAGAGAAGTCAGATCATTTAGGTTGAATCCACAAGAAGCAGTCATGCGTATATAAAAATAAGACGGATTGTGATATACTATATGCAGTAAAAGTGAGAAGTGTCTGAATACAGACGCAAGAAAAGGAGGGAAATCTATGTTGCTGGAAAACAAGGTTGCGATTATTACGGGCGGGAGCAGAGGGATCGGTTATGCGACCGTCGAGGCTTTTTTACAGGAGGGCGCCAAGGTAGTGCTATGTGCCAGCAGGCAGGAAACGGCAGATCAGGCGGTGGCGAAGTTAAAGGAAACATATGCGGACGCGGTAGTGGAGGGAATCTTTCCGAATCTGTCCGAATATACGGCTGTGAAGGCGGCTTTTGACGAGGTGGCTGGGAAGTACGGAAAGATCGATATTCTGGTTAATAATGCGGGAATGTCGGAGAGTACTCCTTTTACAGAATATACGGAAGAACTGTTTAGTAAGGTCATGGATTTAAACCTTAAGGCCGTATACAACTGCACCAAAGCGGCAAGCGAGTATATGGTAGCAGCGGGCAGCGGCGTCATTCTGAACACATCCTCCATGGTGAGTGTATATGGGCAGCCGGCGGGAGTTGCCTATCCTACATCCAAATGGGCGGTCAACGGATTTACGTTATCTCTCGCCAGAGAAATGGGACCGAAGGGAATCCGGGTCAATGCGGTGGCACCGGGCATCACATATACCGACATGATGCGTGCCGTTCCGAAAGAAGTGATCGATCCGATGATAGCACAGATTCCGCTGCGGCGCATGGGACAGCCGGAGGATATCGCCAATGCTTTCGTATTCCTCGCATCGGATAGGGCTTCTTACATCAGCGGTGAGATTCTGCATGTGGATGGGCTGGCGAGAAGCTGAGTATGGCCGCAGACAATAGGAAAAGACGGCAGTAAGCGTACGGTGCAATATATGCGGTGATAGATTTGGAGTTATGTAAACTATGAACAACTTTGAGTATTATAAAGTATTCTATCATGTGGCAACAACCGGAAGTCTGACGATGGCTGCGAAAGAACTGAATATTTCGCAGCCGGCGGTCAGCCAGTCTGTCAGGCAGTTGGAGACAGCGCTGGGAACGAAGCTTTTTACGAGGGCATCGAAAGGGGTACGGCTGACGGGAGAAGGCAGCCTGCTCTATGGCTATGTGGCGAAGGGATATGAGCAGATCAGGCTGGGAGAGCAGAAGCTGGAACAGATGCTGAATCTGGAACTGGGTGAGATTCACATCGGAGCCAGTGACATGACGCTGCAGTTCTATCTGCTGCCGTATTTGGAGCAGTTTCACGAGAATTATCCCCATATTAAGGTGATAGTCAGCAACGCGCCTACTCCGGAGACTCTGAGTAATCTGAATGAGAATAAAATTGATTTCGGTGTGGTGAGCACACCTTTTGACAATCCGGGAGATCTGCAGGTGGCGAATGTGCGGGAGATTGAAGATGTATTCGTGGCGGGGCGGAAGTTTATCAGCTATAAGAACCACATGTTGGACTTGCAGGAATTGGAGAAAATGCCTATTATTTATCTGGAGGGCGCCACCAGCACGAGAAGCTATATGGATTCCTTTTTGCAGAAAAACAACGTGTACGTCCGGCCTGAGTTTGAACTGGCGACCAGCGATATGATCGTGCAGTTTGCCCTGCGCAATCTGGGTGTGGGATGTGTCGTTCGGGATTTTGCAAGGGAGTATCTGGAGGACGGAAGACTGTTTGAACTGCGATTTAACATGATCATACCGAAGCGTCATTTCTGCGTGGTGACGAATCCGAAGAATCCACTGTCGGCGGCGGCGCGGAGTATGCTGGAGCTATTGTGATGAGCGGCTGTAGGACGCTTCATGAGAAAAGCTGTAACGAAGGAGCTTTACCTGAGAAGAAAAGCGTTGAAATGGAGAAAAAATAACATGATTACGACAATTATATTTGACATCGGCAATGTGCTTGCGGATTTTACATGGAAGGAACATTTTGAGAGATTCGGGTATGACGCGCAGATGGTGGAGCGTATTGCCAAGGCAACGGTCAAGAATCCGGCGTGGAATGAAATTGACAGAGGTGTCCTGAAAGAAGAGGATATCATACGGGAGTTCGTAGCGTCTGATCCGGACATTGAAGAAGATATCCGTAAGATACTGAAGAATGTCGAAACAATAGTAGCGCGCAATGACTATGCGATTCCGTGGATTCAGGAGTTAAAGAGTAGGGGCTACCGGACATTGTATCTGTCTAATTTCTCAGAAAAAGCAGAGCGGGAGTGTGCGCGTGCGCTGGATTTTATTCCGTATATGGACGGCGGTATTTTGTCGCATCAGGAAAAAGTGATTAAGCCCATGCCGGAGATTTATCAGCTATTGATCGACCGATACGGTCTTGTGCCGGAAGAATGCGTCTTTATGGATGATACACTGGCGAATCTGACCGGAGCGGAGAAATTTGGCATACATACGATTCATTTCCAAAATCAGGCACAGGCGATTGCAGAACTGCAAAAGCTGGGTGTCGATGCATAAGAGAAAACGAAAAGCTATCCTTCCGATAGCCGTATCTGCATACGTATAAGCAGCAGATACGGACGTATCATGTGAAGAGGGATAGCTTTTTACTATTTGACTAATTCTTCGGCCAGCGCTTCAAGCTGTGCCGTACTCTCATCATTTAACGCAGATTTGATCTGAACCGTATTTTCCGCAAATGTAATGTTCTTGCAGACTTCCAGCTTAGCACGCATAACCTTTGCCGCCGTCGGCGCCCAGGAGCCGTTTTCGATGAGGGCGACGGTGCGGTTCTGGTAATTGTGGGAGATCAGTTCGTCGATAAATTCCCGCATATACGGAAAAATTTCTGCATTGTAGGTGGTTGTGGCAAGTACCAGTTTGCCGTAGCGGAAAGCGTCTTCCACACATTCAGCCATATCCTCACGGGCAAGATCGGCCGTAACGACTTTCGGGCAGCCTTTTTCCGTGAGCTTCGCGGCAAGGAGTTCCGCCGCGGCTTTCGTGTTGCCGTAAACGGAGGTGTAGGCGATCATAATGCCTTCTGACTCTACGCCGTAGGATGACCAGATTTGATATAGGTTTACATAATAATCAAGATTCTCTTTCAAGACCGGACCATGTAAAGGACAGATCATCCGGATATCAAGTGCAGAAGCTTTTTTCAAAAGGTTCTGTACCTGCATGCCGTACTTGCCTACGATACCGAAATAGTAGCGGCGTGCTTCGCAGGCCCAGTCTTCGTCCGCATCCAAGGCGCCGAATTTACCGAATCCGTCGGCGGAGAAGAGTACTTTATCCAGGCTGTCATAGGTGACCATGACTTCGGGCCAGTGCACCATCGGCGCAGCGATAAACTGTAAGGTGTGCGAGCCGAGCACGAGTGTGTCCCCTTCCTTGATAACCTGTCGTCTGTCGGTATAGTCCGTGCCGAAGAACTGGCGCATCATGTTAAATGCAGGCGCGGATGCCACGATAACGGCGTCTGGATAAGCTTTGACAAATGTGTCGATGTTAGCGGAGTGATCCGGTTCCATGTGCTGTACGATCAGGTAGTCCGGGGTGCGTGTTCCGAGAACTTCCCTCAGATTCTGCAGCCATTCTTCGCCGAAGTGAGCGTCTACTGTGTCGAGGACGGCAATCTTGTCGTCGATGATCACATAGGAATTGTATGCCATTCCGTTTTCTACGATATACTGCCCCTCGAAGAGGTCGATATCGTGGTCGTTTACGCCTATGTATTGAATGTCTTTCGTGATCTGCATAGTGAGTCTCCTTTTTAT
>CAMWXF010000213.1 GCA_947178115.1 uncultured Lachnospiraceae bacterium | reverse complement strand
ATGCTCAATTATAAGATGGCGGAATACAGCCTGGCAGTCTGCAAGGATCGTCCCTGCTTCCATGTCTCCCTGATTTGCGATGTATCGCCGAACTGTGACTGTCACGCTGAGAATGATATTCCGATTATTCCCAATGTGGGTATGTTAGCTTCTTTTGATCCGGTTGCGCTGGATCAGGCGTGTGCGGATCTGTGCAATCAGATGACACCGGTGGAGAGCAGTGTTTTGGGAGAAAATCTGAAAGAGCACGGTAACGAGGAAGGATACGACCACTTCCATATGACGCATCCCGATACGGAGTGGAAGAGCTGTATCGCCCATGCGGTGAAGATCGGGTTGGGAACGGATCAGTATGAGTTGATCAGAATATAACAGAAGTTCTGGAAAGGTGATGTTTATCAATGATGAAGATTGAGGATAAATTAAAGGCGCTCAGGGAGCTGATGCAGGAGAGGAATCTTGCTGCCTATATCATTCCAACGGATGATTTCCACGGGTCGGAGTATGTGGGAGAATATTTTAAGACGAGAGAGTATATGTCAGGGTTTACCGGATCAGCGGGAACCCTGATCGTTCTGTCTGAAGAGGCGGCGCTGTGGACGGACGGCAGATATTTCATACAGGCGGCGGCGCAGCTTGCAGACAGTCCGATTACGCTGATGAAATCGGGACAGCCGGAGGTGCCCAAGATTCCGGAATATCTGTGTGACAAGCTGGAAGAAAAAAGCGTGATTGGTTTTGACGGACGGACCGTCACAACTGATTTTGTAAATAAAATTGCGGAAAAGACTGACTCTAAGCAGATTACCTTCGCGGGCGGAGAAGATCTGGTGGACCGCGTGTGGGCGGACCGTCCGGACATATCTAAGGAACCGGTATGGGAAGTGGATGTCACCTACGCGGGCATAAGCAGAGAAGAGAAACTTCGCGATGTGAGGGAAAAGATGGGGGAAGAGCAGGCGGATGTTCTGCTTGTCACGGCTCTTGATGAGATCGCCTGGCTGCTTAATCTGCGCGGCAATGATGTCGAGTATACGCCTGTTTTTCTGGCATATATGCTGGTGACGCAGGAGAGTGCAGTGCTCTGTATCCATGAACAGATCTTGTCGGAAGGGATTCGGGAGAAATTAACGCAGACTGGGATTTCGGTCAAGCCCTATAACGCGATAGAACAGGTTATACATGATATTCCGGCAGGAAGTAAAGTATGGGCCGACAGCGCGGCCGTAAGCTACAGCCTGCTTAACAGTCTGCCGGATGGTACGGAGCGGATTGATAAGCCCAGCCCCATTGTACTCATGAAAGCGGTGAAGACGCCCCGGGAGATGGAACATATACGCACGGCGCACATCAAGGACGGAGTGGCGGTAACAAGACTGATCCGATGGCTGAAAACAGAAGCAGGCGCGGTCGAGGGAAGAATTACCGAGATGAGTGCTGCTGAGAAACTGGAATCATTCCGCGCACAGATGGAAGGTTATCTGGGGGCAAGTTTCGCACCTATTATCGCCTATGGCGCTCATGGAGCCATCGTGCACTATGAACCCACAGAGCAGACGGATGTGGAAGTTGTGGGCGGGAGTTTCTGTCTCGCCGATACCGGAGGACATTATCGGGAAGGCACCACGGATGTCACCCGGACGATAGCCATAGGTACCGTGTCAGAGGAAGAGAAGAGATATTACACGATCGTACTGCGGGGACATCTGGCGTTAGGAGCGGCGAAGTTTATGGATGGCGTCTGCGGGCAGAATCTGGATGTGCTGGCGAGAGAACCCCTGTGGGAAGAGGGAATGGATTACAATCACGGCACCGGACACGGCGTGGGATTTATTCTGGGAGTGCATGAAGGACCGCAGCGGATTCATTGGCGTATTTCGGAGAACACGCAGAGTATTCCCTTGGAAGAGGGCATGGTGATCTCTAACGAGCCGGGCATATATCTGGAAGGGCGATTCGGTATTCGGCATGAGAATCTTGTGCTGTGCCGCAAAGGAGAACAGAACGAGTACGGACAGTTCATGTATCTGGAACCTCTTACCATGGTTCCTTTTGACAGAGATGCCATCCTGCCGGAATTGATGACGGAGCGGGAACTGCAATGGCTGAACGATTATCATCGGAAAGTGTACGAGGCGCTGGCACCTTATTTTGCAGGGGAAGAACTGGAGTGGCTGCGGGAGGCAACGGCGGCGATTTCCCGGTGATATAGAGAGGATACGCGAAGGAGCATATCAGTTGGCGGTCTTTGTCAAAATATGCGTAAATAATATTTAGCAGATGATTTCACTGCTGATTTATGATATACTTCAAACAAAAGAAAAAAGTGAAATAACGCCGTATGATCGAGGATCAGAACGGGGTTATCAGACGGAAAGGAGAAAACTGATTATGGAACATCAGAATTTATCTGCAACAGAGGCAATGGACAAATTAAAAGAAGGAAACAAACGTTATTTGGAGGCTGAGAGCAACACGGGCGATATCTCACCTAAGATCAGACAGAAGACCTGCGATGAGGGTCAGAGCCCTTATGCGATCGTGATCACCTGCTCAGACTCCAGAGTAATACCGGAGAGTATCTTTATGGCAGGCATAGGAGAGTTGTTCACCATTCGCGTAGCGGGCAATGTGATGGACAATCATCAGCTCGGAAGCGTTGAATATGCGGCTGATCATCTGGGAAGCAATCTGGTAGTCGTATTGGGACATACACATTGCGGCGCTGTAGGTGCGACGATCGGCAGTGAACCGGCAGGTTTCGTGAAATACATAACCGATGAAATCAAGGCGGCAATCGGAGAAGAGAAGGATGAGTTCAAGGCAAGCTGTCTGAATGTACAGAGAAGTGTTACACGCATTAAAGAAGGATTAAAACTGACGGATGCGGATAAACTGAAAGTATGCGGCGCCGTATATCACATTGATACCGGACGCGTGGAATTTTTAGATTAATTCCGGAATGATAAAAGCGGAACGGATTGACGATTAGTCAGTCTTACACCTGAAATGGAGGAAAACATTATGGCGGAGACGGAAAAGAAGAGCCCGTATGCGGGTACACAGACGGAGAAGAATCTGCAGGCGGCAATCGCAGGTGAATCAACGGCGAGAAATAACTATACTTTCTTTGCATCCAAAGCAAAAAAGGAAGGATTTGAACAGATTGCGGCGATTTTTCAGGAAACGGCGGATAATGAGAAAGAACATGCTAAGATATGGGTGAAAGAACTGTACGGAATCGGAACTACAGCGGAGAATCTGGCGGCAGCCGCGCAGGGCGAAAACTATGAGTGGACAGAGATGTATGCCGACTTTGCCAAGACGGCGGAGGAAGAAGGATTCCCAGCACTGGCTGCAAAATTCCGTATGGTAGCCGAGATCGAGAAACACCATGAGGAGCGCTATCGTGCACTTCTTCACAATGTGGAGATGCAGGAAGTGTTTAAGAAGAGTGAAGTCAAGGTATGGGAGTGCCGTAACTGCGGACATATCGTGGTTGGCATGGAAGCTCCCGAGGTATGCCCTGTATGCGCACATCCGCAGGCATATTTTGAGATCAGCGCACAGAACTACTAGGCGATTTATCAGAATATGAATACAGCCTCTTTATTGTATGCATAAAAATCCGCTGATTGCGCATACTGATTCTATCATACAGTTTCGGGTGTCAGGTATTTGCCTGAACCGGACCCGACACACAGACGAAGGAGTGGCAAGGGAATGATAGAGCAGGATACCATAAAATTATTGCGGGAATGTGATGCAGGAGTGAAGATGGGTGTTGATTCGATTGATGATGTGCTTGATTATGTGAGCAGTGAAGATTTTAAGAAGTGTCTGACCCACTGCAAGGATGAACACATCAAGCTTAAAGATGAGATACAGCAGCTTCTGGAGCAATATCATGACGACGGCAAGGAGCCGAACCCTATGGCGAAGAGCATGTCGTGGCTTAAGACAAATGTCAAGCTGGTCATGCATGAATCAGACCAGACAATCGCGGATCTGATGACCGATGGGTGTAACATGGGCGTGAAATCGCTTAACCAGTATCTGAATCAGTATAAGGCGGCAGATGAGAAGTCCAAAGATATCGCAAAGAAGCTGATTCATTTGGAGGAAAAGCTGACAGCGGATATACGAGGTTATTTATAGGGATTGTGAAAAAGGCAGTTATGAGATTCGGGGATAGGATGCCGCGGGTTTCGTAGCTGCCTTTTAAACAATAATGATTACAAGGACAGAAGGAAAAATACGGACACTCTTACATAGACGAAATAATGTGTTATAATAG
>CAMWXF010000212.1 GCA_947178115.1 uncultured Lachnospiraceae bacterium | reverse complement strand
GCCAGATCGTTGTCGCATTATACTTTTCCACATATTTCAGATTCACCAGATAAGCGCGGTGCGTCCGATAAAAATCCTCTCCCGTCTGTTCTGACAGTTCTGTCAGTTTCCCGTAATATTCGATGTCGCCGCCAGTTGTGTGCAGCATAACCTTGCGATTAAATACTTCCGCATAGATAATATCCTCCAGAAGCACTCTCGTGGAAATGCCGCCCTTCTTCACAAGAATCGCTGCCGGGGCCTGCTCCTGTCCGTTCCGATACCTGTCTGCGTCCTCCCCGGTATCCTGCAACGACCTGTCCGCACTGTCCACACCTGTCCGTATGCTGTCATCCATCCGCCGCAGCGCCGCAATCTCCTGCTGTCTCTCATACTGCCGCAGCGCCTTACCTAATACCTCCTTCAATTTATCATCGCTGAAGGGTTTCACCAGATAATGAAAAGCTCCCACGTCAAAAGCCTCGTAAACATATTCTGACAGTGCTGTCACAAATATCAGAATTGTGTCCCTGCGCTGTTTACGCAGTTCTTCCGCAATCTCCATTCCGCTTTTTCCCGGCATCTGTATGTCCAAGAAAAGGATATCCGGCACTTTTTCCCCGCAAAGATCAAGTATCTCCTCACCCGAATCACAACAGACGATCCGACAACCTACTTCCGCCTCCCGGCACATTTTCTCAATCTTGTTCCGCAGGATTTCCTGCAATGCCCTGTCATCATCACATACCATGATTGTTACGGTCTTCATTTCCTGTTTATTCCTTCCCGATACTCCGTCGGCACCGTGCCATATCTACAGCTTATTATACATGAAATTTATATTTTACTCTTCTTTTCTCAGGGGAAATGTTGTAAACAGACTATTTTTTGATGTGAATAAGAAAATCTCTCTATGCATGTATTAATCGCGGCACAACCCACTCCACTCGCAATCACCGCAAATCTCTTCTCTCCTGCCGCCATCAAGTATATTCTCCCGCACAAGCTTCTCAAAATCCTTCCACCGAATCTCTGCACCCGCCGCTAATCCGCAGTACGCAAGAACCTGACAGTCATAACGCTCTGCCTTTTCCAAGCAGATACTCTTCCCACCTTGATTATTCGGGCAATGCACGCATACATCATCCGTCTCCTGCAGAAGTATGACTTGGGGGTCTTTCTGAAGCTTCTCCTTCATCGCCCACATATTCTCCGTAAATTCTCCGCTGTAGCCTTTCCCTTTAAAAAAGGAAAAGCACATACCATGATGTGCTCTGATCCTGTATAACATATATACTCCCTTCTTATCAGACAATACTTCCCGCCTAACTTTTCACTCTTTCGACAAGCGTACTGTCTGAGAACCTCCTCTAATTTGTTTCCCTCATAATAGCACCAAGCGGCTTTCGCAAAGTGTTACTCAATATCAATGCCAATGCGATCTTTACTGCATCCGGAATGATATAAGGGAACACACACCAGCCGAGCACCGTCATCAGCCCTACCGCCCCGGTACTCCTCATATATACCAACATAAACCATGCCGTGCCGAATGCATAGAGGACAATGAGGCCCATTATCATGGATACTGCCCGCACCCATAATTTCCTGCCGAACAGCCTCTCCATCAGCCACATGGTTAACGCCATAAAAATGAATCCGATAATATAGCCGCCCGTATTTCTCAGAATAATGCCGAATCCTCCTGTAAATCCTGCAAAAACCGGAACACCGATCGCGCCAAGCAGCACATATACGACCACCGCCAATGTACCACGTTTACCACCAAGTATTGCAACTGACAGAAATACCGCAAAAGTCTGTAATGTAAAGGGAATATCCATGGGAATGGATATCCATGAACAAATAGCAATCAGCACGGTAAACATACCAATGTATGCCATATCATACGTCTTACCTCTTCCCGCTGCTCTCATCTGTGCGTTCTGCGCCTGTGTGCTTACTCCTCTGCTCATAGCTTCCTCCAAATAATCCGATTATTCTGCTGTTGACGAAGCTATCTTAGCATGAGGAGTGCATGTTGTCAACCATATTTTTATTTAGGTTAACAGTAATTAGTGTTCCTGACTATATCTTCAATCTCCTGTATCTGTTAATGCAAGCCATGATCTCCTGTTTCCTCGGTCTTGCAAGCTGTGCCGACACATCTCCACGTTCAAAGAGACTCTCAAGCCCTTTACCGTCAAGCTGCTCCTCCAGGAAGTCGCCGATCTGCCTTATATCTTTCTTTCCATCCATCAGCTTAAGTTCTGCATATTTCAGCACATAGGCAAGCGCCGCTGTCTGCTCCTGATCTTTGAGCTGTTCTAAGTAGCGCAGTTCCACGCTCTCTTTCGCAAGGGATAATTCGCTTGTTCCCATAGTTTTGATTTTGATTCGATCTTCTTTTCTAAGCGCCATATCCGGTGACGGACAGCGTTTTCTGTTGAATTCGGGAAATTCGGTCATTGCTTTGCTGCCTGTCTCCTCGCTCCCTGCCCCTTTGTCCTCTGCCGCTTTGTCATATGCCTCCGCCGCCTGCTTCGCCCGCTCAGTAATATCAATGGGCACGTACTCTTTCATCTGAATAATTGTATCCGCCATATGGAAAAACGCACCGGAACTTCCCGCCACGATAACGGAAGATACGCCCAAATCTTCATACATGCCCCGCACCCTGTTTATAAAAGGCGTAATTGGCTCCTCACCGGGCGTGATCACCTGTGCCATCAACTGATCCCGCACCATGAAATTCGTTGCCGATGTATCTTCATCAATCAGGATCAGCTCGCTGCCGCTCTCCAGTGCCTCCATCAGATTAGCCGCCTGTGACGTGCTGCCGCTGGCATCCTCCGTGGAAAAATGTACCGTATCTTTCTTGTTCGGCAGATTCTTGATAAAAGGGGATATATCTACCCCTGTAATGCTCCGTCCGTCTTCGGCACGCAGCTTAAATGCCGTACTGTCCGTAATCACAAACTCTCTGCCATCCCCCGCTATATGGTTATATACTCCATTCTGCAATGCCTGTAGGATAGTGGACTTACCGTGATAACCGCCGCCAACGAACAAAGTGATTCCTTTGGGGATACCCATCCCGCAAATCTCTCCCCTATGGGGAAGGTTCAGAGAGAACTTTAAACTCTCCGGTGACAGGAAAGTTACTGCCCCTTTCATCGGTTTTTCCGACACTCCGCTCTCCCTCGGAAGAACAGATCCATCCGCAATAAATGCACAGAGCTCACGCTCGGAAAGGCACTTTCTGATATACTGTTGATCCTCGCACAACCAAATCGCCTGCTTTAATTTCTCTTTGTCAATGTTTGTATAATAAAGACTCTTCCTCACACATTCGGGCAAAATATCAAAAAGCATCTTTTCCAACTCTCTTGCATTGATTGTTCGCCCGTTCGCAGGAAATCCCGCCTCAAACCGCAGCGTCACATTTCCCTCCTGCACCCGCATCGCAGTGCGCTCCAACACCTGCTGGCCGCAGCGGGAAACAGACAACAGCCCACTCTTGCCGGAACCTTTTGCCTGAAAGCTGCCGCCTGACACCCATCTGCCGAACAGTCTCGTGAGATGATCCTGCAGAGTAATCCTCTTAGCATGGGTATCATAATAATCTGCCGGGAATCCCGCTTTTTCTTTTTTCACGATCACCGAGAGTCTGGACGGCGCAGCAAAAGGATCGCCCTGCACATGATCGATGGAGAGCACATAATCTCCGAAATTGTACTGTCCCTTTAACTCTTTATATGCCGGATAACCTCTATGATCAATGTTTCTTAATTTGGTTCTTAGTTCTGTTGCTGTGTTCATTTTTTCCTCCATTCAAAAGCGTTCTACGCTGAGTTTGCAAAGATACGCAGTATCTCTCAGGCATGGGCATCTCTTGGCATACATGAAATGGCCGATGCTTTCGGGAGCATGCGTTCCGGTGCATGCATTCCGATACTGCCATATTATCATATCAAATACGTTTTTTCCATATGCTCTTCCCTTTGGATTCGAAGAACCGCATTCGCCGTTTGATATATGTAAATTTTTTTACAAAACGAGGACGTCAGACTGCACACGCCCCACTCGACCAGATTCACTTGACCATATTCAAACCGCCAAATCTCCAGATTGTCTCCCCATACTCTTAATTCATAACACAGACTGTGCATTTCATAACTTACCCCTTATGCCCACGGAAATTTATGACGAGAAAAATAACAGTTAGAAAAAGACAGCGCAGAACAAACGTTACAAAGCTTGAAAGGCGCATCACAAAGCCATCAGCGCAGAAATGAGGTAAAAATGAGTATAATGAATACAGCGATCCTCGGTCAGCCAACCACAATATAT
>CAMWXF010000211.1 GCA_947178115.1 uncultured Lachnospiraceae bacterium | reverse complement strand
TATATTAAAGATTATCCACAATTTCAAGACTTTTAAACGTTCTGTCAAGATATCGCCTGCGATAATCGTCTGCAATCTCCTGCAGTTGCCCTAGAACCTCCGGGGTCACAGTAAAGGTATACAGTCTCTCAATGCTCGAATCTACGATATAGGATACCGCGTACTCGGTGGACTGATCCCAGACTTTGTCCGCAGGAATCCCCGGGAACTCACCGTTTATCACCATCGCTTTCAGCTCAAATATGTAGCGGACCAACCGGTTCGGCAGTCCCTCATGTAATAACGCCCTCAGCGACTGATAAAGCAGTCTCAACATCTCCTTCTCATCGTTATTCTCTCTCGTATAATAATCCATCAGTTCCAAAAAGTACATTCCGTAATATGCACCCTCAAAATCTTCCCGCAGTCCCTCAAAATAATTGCTGATCGCTGCTTCCGTAACGTTGTATGAACTTCTGCCCGCATATAGCTTAAACTCCCCAAAGGAGAAAGGGTTCGTCGCCGCGAGAAGCCTGCTGCCCTGTTTGCGCGCTCCTCTCGCAAATGCCGAAATTTTACCTTTCTCCTTCGTTAATATTACAATTCTTCTATCGTATTCGCCGATTGGCTCAGCCTTTAAAACCATTCCTGTAATCTGTGTATATTCCTGCATGAGAATACTCTCCTGCTGCTTCCTTACTCTTGCGGACCTGTGCCTGCGCATCTTCCGCATTTCTATACGCCAGAAAATCATCTATTTTTCCGGTCACCATAAACTTTGCCCAGTAATCCGTTTCATTCATCTTACGCCCCTAATCCTCTCTTATCAATCAGTCATCAGTATACATTCGGACGAGCCGGCTCTATACTAATGTTTAGGGTTCGCAGATTTGTCTTTTTCTATTCTGTTTCTTTCGGATTGTAACCGAAATTTTTCAACAGATAATCGCTGTCTCTCCAGTCCTTTTTCACCTTGACCCAGAGCTTCAGATTAACCTGGCATTCCACCAGTTCTTCTATATCCGGTCTTGCCATGGAACCGATCTTCTTGAGCATACTGCCCTGCTTGCCGATGATGATTCCCTTGTGGGACTCCCGTTCGCAGACAATAGTAGCCTCAATATCCACGATCCGTTTCCTGAATTTCATCACTTCTATGGTGACAGCAATACCATGGGGGATCTCCTCTTCGAGACATTTCAGTGCCTTCTCCCTGATCAGTTCCGCCACGATCTGTCTCATGGGCTGATCCGTCACCGTATCTTCGTCATAAAAGGGTTCTCCATAAGGCAGATACTTCATAATACATCCGATGAGCGTGTCCAGTCCGTCTTTCTTAAGCGCTGACACCGGAACGATCTCCGCAAAATCAAGCTGCTTTCTGTAAGCATCAATAAAAGTAAGAATCAGTTCCTTCTTCACGGTATCGATCTTATTAATGACCAGTATGACCGGTGTTCTCGTCTTCTTAAGCTGCTCAATGATATGCTGCTCCCCCGCTCCTATATAGTCGGTGGGCTCCACCAACCACAGGATCACATCCACGTCCGACATGGTGCGCTCCGCCACACTTACCATATAGTTTCCCAGTTTATTCTTCGCCTTATGTATGCCCGGCGTATCCAGGAACACGATCTGCCCCTCCCCGGAGGTATATACCGTCTGAATCTTATTGCGGGTCGTCTGCGGTCTACTGGAAGTAATGGCAATCTTCTGTCCGATCAGCGCATTCATCAGCGTAGATTTCCCTACGTTTGGCCTGCCGATGAGCGTGGCAAAACCGGATTTGAACTGTGCGTTGCCCTGTATATTTTTCTGTTCACTCATTCTGTAATATCCTCTTTCTGCTCTGCTGCTGCCGCCTTTTTCGTCCGGTGCTTTGCAATCTTTTTAATCACGATACGCACGATCAACAGGATAATGACGATAACGATCGCCCATACAATCAGGTACGGCAGATTGATCACAAACCAGATCGCAAAGTTGCCGATGCCTCTGCCGACACCCTTCACGCTGTCTATAAAGCCGGTCCGAACACGCTCTCCGGTAGTAATCTCCTCAGTGGGCGTATACCGCTCTACCTCATTAATAGACAAATATACGGTGCTGTAGTCAATCTTATTATCATAGGTGCGAAGCTGAGACTCCATACTCTCAATCTGGTAACGCACTTCCGAAAGTCTTCCCTCTATGGTTATGATATCCTCCACGCTCTGTGCCTGCTCCATCAATTCCAGCAGCCTGTTCTGCTCCGTAGTAAGCGCTTTCTTGTGGCTCTCTAAGTCTACATATTGCAGTGTCACATCCGTTACACTCTCCGATCGACTCACGATGTTAGACTGCTCGCCCACCTCGTTTAAGAACGCGTCCAGATTCTGCTGCGGTATACGCACCGTCATATCGGCGTAACGCAGATACTTTGTTCCGATATAGTCAGAAGAATAATTTCCGTTCCTGCTGTAGCTGGACATATCTTCTATGTAGCCGCCCAGCGCCGCAACCTGATTCTGCAGGTTCGGCACCAGTGCATCAAACTGTTCCGTCTCCACGTTCATATTGACATTCTTGATCAGTTTCCTGCCTGCCAGCGCGTCATTTTGCAGCTCTGTGGCTTCCTGCACCGGTTCTTCCATATCATCATACTCATACTCGACGGCTTCATCCGCCATTGCCACCGCACCGCTGCTTAGCATATAGCCGCCGTCATAATCATAAGCCGCAGTCTCGGCAGCAGCCGTGTCGTTTGCCACCGCAGCAAACTTTGTACCGCTGTTGCCGCATCCGGACAATAACACCGACATCATAGCCACTACTGGTAACACTTTCATTACACATCTTTTCTTCATACTCATCCTCCCGCTTCCTGCAGTGATCTGCAATCTGTTTCCTTCGCATATGGACGTTCGCTTATCACACGCTCGTCTCACATAACTGTTTCTGCTTATAATACCTTTCGCAGGAAGAAAAAGTTGCATAAATTTCACTTAATGGAATAAATACTCTGTCTGCGCAAACAACTCGCCGTTCTCCTTAATGCGCTCCTCATTGCCCACTACACACAGACAGTCCTCATCTATGAAAGCCCGGATATACTCGGACAATCCGCGGATCGTATCTGTATCTGCGGCTAACAATTCATCCCTGTTCTGCTGCACTTTCTCGTAAGGATAATGGGTCATATAGCCGGCAAGGGAATAAGTGCCTTTCATCGCCGGTGTCATGGGCATATCCATTTCACTCACCGCACCAATAATATACTGGGTCATCGTCCGCTCGTCCGCCTCAAACCCGGCGATATAATCCGCCGCTTTCTCGTAGACATCGATCGTATTTTTCAGATTCGGATCCCTGTAGGATACGAAATAGCTGTCCCCGGATCTGCCGAAACTGCACATACAGCCGTAAGCGCCGCCTTTTACACGCACCTGCGTCCAGAGATAATCGTATCCGAGCAGTACACGAAGCACTTTCAGCGCGCCGGTATAAGGCAAACCTTTCTTCTCGAAGTTACCTGCACGGCATACATACTGGATCTGCGCGGAAGTCATGAATCCCTCGTTCTTTCGCACGGGCTGTGGATCATATCCCGCAGACTCCACCGGATCGCTGTAGAGACTGTTCTTTAGCTGTCTAATAAGCGGCTCGATCCCTTTAAGCCCTTCTTTCTCTGCCGTATAGTCCACCAACAGATTCTCCGGCCGGAAAATATACCGGATCACCTGCTGCAATTTATCACTCAGCTCTTCCTTACGCACATCAAAATGGTTCTCCAAATCTTCCAAAAGCTGATAAAACGGAATGCCGTTGATATGCTCCAGCAGCATAGCCGGTTTCGACAGATACGACAATGCTCTGCCGGCCGCCAGCGTATGACCCGCCGACATCATATCAGCCTGTTTGCAGGAACGTCCTTCCGCCACCAGCTCATAGAGCCGCTTCGTATCCGTGTAGTCGGAACGTGTCAGAATCTCCTGTGCCAGCGCAAATGCCTGAGGAAGATTTTCATACAGCACTTTAACCTTTAAATCAAGCGTCGCCGTATACTTTGACAGATCTTCTGCGTCCGTATAGGTATTGACCGCAGGCGCAATCCCACCGGTCAGCAGATTGATCTCACTGTACAGCTCGCTGTAACTGTAGTTTTCCGTACTCACCAGACCAAGGATCGTCTTCAGGATTCCCACATAAGGGAACAACTCCTCCGGCACCTGCCTCAAATCAAACATAAATCGCAAATATCCGATGCCGTTGGTAAAAATATCATGATACAACAGCACCGTATCGTCTACTTTCTTCTCCTCGTTATAATAAGGCGCTGCCTCCTTCTTCATATCCTCTCTGGAAAGCAGCGGAATCT
>CAMWXF010000210.1 GCA_947178115.1 uncultured Lachnospiraceae bacterium | reverse complement strand
TCTTTCCCATGGAGTGAAGATTTTTCAGTAATTCTTTCATTTCCACCCTGGCTCTGGGATCAAGACCGGAACTCGGCTCGTCCAAAATCAGCAGCTTCGGATTGTGCAATAGCGCCCTCGCCACGCAGAGACGCTGTTTCATTCCGCGGGAGAGCGTGTCCACATACTCTTCCTTTTTATCCGAAAGATTGACCAGCTCCAGCAGATCGTCAGTCAGTTTGGCTATATCCCGGGAATCCATTCCGTACATGGAACCATACATATCCATATACTCCCGTACCTTCAGATTGTCATATACACCGAAGAAATCGGGCACATAGCCGATCATCCTTTTCATCGTTTTACTTCCCGCCGCCGCTGCGGTGCCGCCGATCCTTACCGAACCGCTGCTTGCCCGCAGCAGTCCGCAGACGATCCGTATCGTGGTCGTCTTCCCTGCGCCGTTGGGGCCTACAAATCCAAACAGATCCCCCTCGGGTATATGCAGCGACAAGTGATTTACCGCCGTAAAAGAGCCATAATTTTTTGTCAGATCATTAATATACAGCATACCGATACCCTTGCCTTTCTCTATTGAACCGCATAGAGACATCCGTAGGACACCTCATTGCACTGGTCGTCTACCACCTTATCCCAGTCCTCGGTCACCCCAATGATCACCGTCCTATCCGGATCTCCCACGGAATACGCAGCATAGACTCCCATACCCAAAGCGGTCAGGATATCCACGTCATTCGCCATTTCGCCGCTCTGAACTTCCCGTATAAAACCGTAACAGTAGCCCGATACGCCACTGCTGTACACGCCGTTATTATTATATACCACTTCCGTATCCTCCAGCTTAACCTCCGCTCCTGCCGGAAGATTCTTATAGACAAACAGGTCGTCACCTATGGTCACTGCAAAATATTTAAAATCCTGCGTTGTTTTATTGGTAACTGTCCCTCTGATACGCTGCCTTCTATCCTTGTACAGATCACTGTATATACTGCCCTGTTCCCTCTCACCTGCAATGCCTGCCTGAAAATAGCCGTCTTCAAAGCCGACGGACGGATTGAGACCGAAGAAAAGCCGGTCTCCTTCTTTCCGGATGCGGTAGAAGTAGCTTTCATCACTGCTTCTGTAATTGCTGTCCTCCATAGGTCCCGCATATTCATATCCCTCCGCCAGACGCAGCTCCCACTCTTTGTGACCGGCATCATAGCAACGCAGATATGTCCGGGCATTTCCCCCTCCGGTAAGATTCTCTACCGTCACGGAATATACATTGGTGCTCACCACCTCAAACCCTCGTCCTGCGAAGTATACCAGAAAGATTCCCACAAGCGTCGTTACCGGCACGGCGAGCCAGTAGAGATCCCGTTTCCCTGCAAAACGTAAGATCAAGTACAGAACGGGACCTACAAAAACCACATACAGAATCACAATCACTTTCAACCATCCGAACTGCAGGCGGTTGCTGCCGTTTCCCAGATAGTTGCTGATTCTTGTGAGAAAATACATACTATTATCATCGAAAGAATATTGACCCGATCCGTGACGAACACTTGCATAACTGCTTACCTGCCGTAACATGCTCTCCACGAATTCTTTCTGCAGCTCATAGGTCCCGGCGGCGTTAAGCTTCGCCGCTTCCGACAGCGAATAGGGCAATATCCCCACAGCGCCGTCTCCCTCAGAGCACATCAAGATCGACATATCATAAGCTGTCTTATATTTACCGTTCACATCCATAAGTTCCGCCATGTGGAGCATTGATACATCCACATAGTCTCTGGTATCGTATGTACCTTCTCCCGGATCATAGACTTTGGAACATTGGATTCCCAGATCATCAAAACCCGCCAGTACTTCCTGTGCACTGCTTCCCGTACCGATGATCAGCATGCCTCCGTTATCCCGCCACTGCCTGATATCTTCTAATGCCTTATCCGACAGAACACCGGTGTTATAGCTGTCGATTACCAGAAAATTTAACGCCGCCAGGGAACCCGCCAGCTTGTCCTGATCCAACTCCTCCAGCCTGATCGGGTAATTCTTCCCATAATAGTTAAATTCATTTCCTCCCATATCCAGATAAGTCAGCGACGTATATTCATCACTCAGAATCCCCATGGTCAGGGCATCCGCTTCCGTCTGTAAAAGCCGTCCAAAGTCCTTATCCGCCACCTTATCTGCATTTTTATCCAAAAGAAATACCTGCACAATCGCATCTGTACGATCCAGGCTGTCCTTGGGCACCTTCACCACAAACTGTTTCGTACTTCCCTGCGGAAGGGACAGTTCCGTATCATAAGCACAGTCATTGAGCCTGCCATAGTAGTCTTCCCTCATCATCAGCCGCACGGTTCCTTCCCAGTCCTGCCCCTGATTTTCAACTTTCAGCTGGATCTCATAGGCATTCTGATCTGAGGGCAGCATCTTGGCCTCTATGACAAATGCCTGCGCTGCGGCCCTAACCGTCAGCCCTGCACTTCCCATGTATACACCGCATAAAATAATCCCAAAGATAACAAGCCTGAAAAGCCTTTGGTTTATTCTGATTTTATTTCCCATGTCTGTTCCCTTTCCGGTTTTCTTCCAATGTAATTTCTTTATACTTGCACCTATGATGCCTTAAAAATCTTCATCTCTTTCTCTTTGCAGTCCGAAGAATTCGTTCTACTGCCGCTTCGGCATGGGTGGGTAAATCTCCGGCAGTCTGTCCTGCCGTACCGCTTTCCGTTTCTTCTACGCCCGTATAAAAGGCATTCAGCGCATATCTCGCCAACAAACCCGAAACGCGCCCTCTCTCTATGGAATCCTCGGTGCCCAGCACGATCACTACCAGATCATGCTCCCCGGTTCCGTTATCCGCGGTCAGGGATGTAACCAGACAGGCACCGGCCTTGTTGGTGGTTCCGGTTTTCAAGCCGGTGACCTCAGGCAGATTGCGCAGAAGCGGGTTTGTATTGCTAACCTCAAGGTCAAGAGACTCTAAAGTAGCTTTTTCCAGCGAAGTGATGTCCGTAATCTGAGGATAAACTTTCAAAAGGTAAGATACCAGCCGGAACATATCCTCCGCACTCATGCTGTTCTGACGCTTTGCCGGAACGAAATCTTCCGTATAAGAAGGCAGGCCGTTACTGTTGTAAAAGATTGTCTGGGAAAGTCCCAGCTCCTGCGCTTTCTGATTCATCATTTCGACGAAAGCTTCCTCCGAACCGGCAATCGATTCAGCCAGACACAATGCACATTCGTTACTGGAAGGCAGAAGGGCTCCCAGCAAAAGCTCCTGCACCGTAATCGGCTCTCCGGCTTCCAAAGGAATCACCCCATCACCGGATTCGGACAGCGCCTGAACTGCCTCGGAGATCGTGACTGTCTCCTCAGGACTAATCTGCCCTGCTGAGATAGCATCCATAGTCAAAAGACAAGTCATGAGCTTGGAAGTACTGGCTATGGGATAAGACAGATCGGACTGATACTGATAATAGATTTCCCCAGTCGTGGCATCTCCTACCAACACGCTGTTGACCCCGTAGAAATAGCCTGCTTCTTCCAAAGAAACAGGGGAGATATCGAAGGGCTCCTGTGTATGAATCTGCAGAGAACCTGCCGCAGGAACGGTAATGTTCACATCCAGAATCATAGCCAGATCCGCCGCCATCATGAAGCAATCGTAATCCCCGGAGGGTAATTTCATAATCATTGTATAGTAAAATACAGTTTGTTCATTCACTTTAAATTCGTATCGTCTCAAGGAAATATCCGGGTTATCGTCATCTTCCCAGGGAGTATTTTCCACCCCTACCGGCACATAGGCGTTTCCCATATTCAAGGAGACGGTATTGCCCGTAATTTGCAGAGAGAAAGATTTGTCCGTATCTTTAAGAAGCATGGCCATGTCCCGCAGCGAGAGATACGTGTTGTAATCATAGCTATAATCCAGGGTTTTAACCGTGCATGCAGCGCCGGTATCTGTCTGTACCTGACAGGTTCCGGGAATTTCAAAGCTCGCTGATACCCTAATCGGCAGGACGGAACAGACTACAATTACGGATAATATAATAGAACTTATTTTCTGTAGGATTACTTTCATAGAATCTCCCTTCCCGCTCAATCAGGCTGGACGGATACACATAACAGCGCAGATATCTGAACTGCTACGGATCATATTATCTTCTCCGGTGGTTATTGATTGGAGGGTTGTTGTAAAGTATATACTATAGGATAATCATCCGAAAAAGGACCGTCGGAGACAGAATCGATTTCTCCGGACAGGATCAGATTGGACTCCTTCCGAATATAGTATTCCGCCTTTACGGTGACATCCCCACCGGCCTCAAACTGTCTGGTC
>CAMWXF010000209.1 GCA_947178115.1 uncultured Lachnospiraceae bacterium | reverse complement strand
ATTCCACTCTGTCATGGGTTTCGATTACCTTACCGAGGTTGTCCACATAGACCGTCTCCGATCCTTTCTTTCCCTGAAGTACTCTCTCCATGGATGCCTCAATGCCTGATTTACCCACGGTATCATTCAGATCGTAAGTTTCATCTGTCTCCTGCAGTTCTTTTAACTCTTCCGTATCAACTTTACCGGTATATCCCAATATCTGGGAAAAATAAATGCTGTCATTGTATTTGCGGATCGTGCCCTCGGCAATCGAGACGCCCAGAAGCTCATCCGCGTTCTCCATTACCACAGCCACCGTCTTCTCCGAAACATTGTTCGCCACCGTAGTCGCGATATATTTCTGAAAGCTGTTGGCACTCATGGCATAACGTATGGTGACGATCTTGAGAACCTCTTCCTTGGTATATCCGTACCCCGCTTCAAAAGTAGAAGAATCATCTTCCACCGTACATGCGCCGATGCCGTAACGAGAGGAAGGCGAAGTACCGCACAGATATTCAATCACCTCTTCTGCCGTAGCAACCCGCTCATCCGGCTTAAGCTCATCAATGGTTGGATATCCGTAGATATCCGCTAGAAACCTCAGAAGTTGTGTCCCTTCAACGTTAAACTGATAATTTCCGCTCCTATCTAACACGATGTGGAAATCGCTGATGATCTGATCGCCGTTTCGTTCGATCATCTTAATCAGTTTGTAGATCGTATTATTGAGATTGGCATTCTTGGTTCTGCCCGATTCATACACATCCTCTATCGTGACCGAATATGCCAGTTCATTATATGCCAGCAGATTACCGTTACGATCCAGAATATTACCTCTGGTCGGTAAGATTGTCCGTTCTTTCGTAATACTGAGCTGAAAGTTGTTATAGTACTCTTCCCCATGGACGATCTGCAGTTGAAAGATCGTGTAGATCAGATAACCACCCATACCGAACAGTACAAGTATAAGAACAAGCAGTCTGGAGGTGATCATATTCATGAAATTTTCTTTGAATTCTTCCATTATATGGTCAAACAAACTTTTTACCACTCCTTAGTTCACTGCGCTCCAGCCCGGTGTTGATCCAGAGGATGAGCGGATACAGAAAAATTGTTACAACGATCGTATATACGATCTCCGGCAGGATAATATGCACGAAATAATAGCGGAAATCAAATCTGCTGCGCAGAAGGAACATAATCACATAACAGATCAATCCGTAGAAGCAGTCGCTCCCGAGTATCAGCGCAATCGGCAGTTTGATGTCCTGCGGATAAAAGATCGTACAGAACTTACCGTTTATATATCCGATATACATGTACAGAAGGGCATAAAATCCTATCGTATTTCCGAAAAAAATGTCTACCAGCAGTCCGCAGAAAAATCCGATCAAAAGCCCTGTCTTTTCCCCGCGCATAAATCCGAATGAGGCTGTCAGAACAATCAGCAGATTCGGCACGATGCCACCGAATGCCAGTGTATGAAATACGGTACATTGCAGCAGGAAACATATGAAAATCAAAACCGTGGTAATAAGAAAACGTTTCATAACTCTCCCTAATCTTCTATGGACTGCTTCAACTGCATGATTACAAGAACTTCTTCCAAATGTTCAAAATCTACTGCCGGTGTAACATATCCCGATTTCGTCAGGTTATTGGCATCCTGATTGATCGTGCTGATATAACCTACCAGAATTCCGGGCAAATATTTATCGCTGATATTGGAGGTGACGATCTTATCCCCCTCCACGACCACATTATCGCTGTCAACCAGCTGCTCAAATTCAATCACGCCTGAAGCATACAGTTTCAGGTTGCCTGATACGATCATATTATCTGAACTGGACAGCACCATGGCGCTTACATTGGAATCATCCGCGATAATCGCCTTCACCTTCGCCCAGTTCGGACCCACATCTACAATACGCCCTACCAGACCGCTGCCCGCCATCACATTCATATCAACGGCAATGCCGTCCGCCGATCCTTTATTGATCACAAAAGAATGAAACCAGTTACCGCTGTCACGGGCAATGATACGTGCGCCGGTCTTTTCATATTCGTCATACTGTGCGTCCAGACTGTACAATTCCCGCAGATTAGTCAGCTCATAGCGATCCTGTTGCAGTCTGGTATTTTCGATTGTCAAATCGTCTAACTGTTGTTTGAGTTTCTCATTCTCCGCGATCAGATCCCTGATCTGCACCAATTCCTCGGAGCGGTTCGCAAGCCAGCTTCCCACACTGCTGATTCCCTCTTCAAAGGGAACTACCGTGTACCCGGCCACTGCACTTAATGGGCCGCTGAACACAGTGGTATTAAAAGTAAGCAGCACCATGCCGGTGCAGAGGATTGTTAAAATAAAAAGGAGATATTTACCTGGTAACGTAAATTTCTCTCCTTTTCTCTTTACGATTGGACTCATTTACTCATTCCTTCTATTGCATATGCTACAGATTTGTAATTGTCATCATTAATGATCTTAGCGAGCCCCAGCGCAACACTGGTCATAGGATTCTCAGACACATTGACTTTAAGTCCCGTTCCCTTGCTCATGAGTCTGGCAAGGTTACTCACCTGTGAAGCACCGCCTGTCAGATAGATGCCATGGCGGTATATATCCGCCGCAAGTTCCGGAGGGGTGCGCTCTAAGATCACCTTGATATTATCTATAATCGTATCAAAATGTTCGGTGAGGCATTCATCCACAAGCGCGGTGGGAATCTCACGTTCCACAGGAAGTCCCGTGACAATATCTCTGCCGTACACAAGAGCGCCCAGCCGCTGTTCTTCCAGATCAAGAAGGGATGTTTTCACAACTTCCGCGGTTTTACCGCCGATAATAAGACTGTATTCCCGACGAATCGCCGCTTTGATCGCATCGTCAAATTTACGACCGCCGACCTTAATCAGTCTGCTGAGCACGATACCACCCAACGACAGGATAGAGATTTCCGTCGTGTCAAATCCAACGTTGACTACCAGAACACCCTGCGAATTCTTGACATCAATCCCCAGACCCAGACCGTCCGCAACGGCTTTATCCACAACCATAACCTTCTTTGCCTTGACATTGGACTCCTTAATCAGATCTTTGAACGCACGTTTCTCTACTTCGGTTACGTCCCAGGGGACAGCAATATAGTAATCCGCCGGTCTTAAGTTGTTCTTCATCAAATCACTCATGAAATATCTGACGAGCATCTCCATATTCTGGATATCGGCGATAACACCATTGCTAAGCGGATACGAAATGTTAATATTGCCGGGTGCCTTCTCATACATCTCAAAAGCAGAATCCCCATATGCAAACAGGTTTCTCTTATTTTCAATGGCGATCATGTTTTTCTCTACAAAAACCTCGTCATCCGAACGATTATATATTTTGATATTACTCGTTCCTAAATCAATTCCAAATGCATTGTAAGCCAAAGCAGCTATTCCTCTCTTTCCTGTAATACACTTTCAGAACATATATCTGTCAATAATTTGCTTTCACTGAAGCTGAAATATTTATTATCCCCTATGATGATATGATCATAAAGCGGTATATCCGTCAGCATGCCGATCTGTCCGATCCGTCTTGTGACCCGTATATCATTCTCGCTGGGCACCGGATTGCCGCCCGGATGATTGTGCAGGAGCATGATCCCTGCCGCCTGCGCCTGCAGAGCATGAATGAATACTTCTCTCGGTGATGCCAAAGATGCATTAACGGTTCCCTTGGAAAGAATCCGCTCACTGATCAGATGCAGACCGGAATCCAGCATTAAGAGCATAATATATTCCACGCTCTCGTGTCGGAAACGCTCCATGTAGTAATCCGCTATCGAGGCAGGGCTGTGAAAAGAAAGATTACTCTTCGCTTTTGCCTGCGCCATTCTGGTAGATAGCTCCGCCACTGTCTTAAGCTGGATTGCTTTCACCTCGCCAATGCCGTCAATTTTACACAGCTCCTTCAGCGGAATGTGGTATAATCCCAGCAGTCCGTTCCCGTAACGCGCCGTCTCAGAAAGAACCTTCTCTCCCAGCATACGCGCATTCATCCCCCGCGTTCCGGTACGCAGCATGATCGCCAGAAGCTCTGAGTCGGTAAGCGACCTGCTTCCATAGGAAATAAATTTCTCATATGGAAGATTCTGCATCCTGTAATATTCATTGTTCTCATACTTGCCTGATTTCATTCAACCTCTTTCCCGACAGCTTCTCTCTCCTTAAACGACGGGGAAAAGATCCGTTAAATAAAGCGATATATAATGATCGCCGCCGCAATACCGATAATGCTTGCGATCGTGATCTTGATAGTCAGTCCGAATGTTATAACTAAAATCTCCAAATCCAATATCAGCGGCGTGGAC
>CAMWXF010000208.1 GCA_947178115.1 uncultured Lachnospiraceae bacterium | reverse complement strand
GGCAGGCGGCCGGTATGATGAAAACGGCAGAGGAATAAACTGTAATAATTCTGCCAAGAGGTGAAATGTTACAACAAACCGGAGGCCCGATGGAAAGGCAAGGGGATCAGAGTGAAAAGCGAAGGCAGAAAAATCGGAAAAGAAGTAAGACGGGCGATACAGCGGGAACGCCAGATGAAAAAACGCCTGTTATTAATTATAAAAGGAATGGTTTTCGCGGTACTGCTGATACATATCAGGATGCTTGATACGCAGCTTAAGCAGATGCAGGTTGCGCTCAAACGGATAGAAATTCCGCAGTATGAAGCTTCCCAGGCGATAGAGGAGACGGCACAGGAGGCGGATTATGCCAGCAGTATCGGGATTGTAAGTGTGGAAAGACCAATACAGCGCACGTGGACGGAGACTCTTCTGCGACTGGACAGCTTGGGGCAGTCAGATCCGGTCATCGCCCAGATCTGTCAAAACACTGATCTCTATCCGGAGAAAATGTTGACGGCGCTGGCGAATAATCCCGAGATGGCGGATTATGTGGCGGGATATCTGACCGGAAGCGGAAATATGTCGGGCGGTTTGACGCAGGCTGAGAAAGAACAGGCATTTCCGCTGTTGCTGCAGTGGGACCCGCGTTGGGGTTACCGGTCATACGGCAGCGACAGCTATATCGGCGTGTCCGGCTGCGGGCCGACCTGCCTTGCCATGGTGTTGTATTCCCTGACCGGTGACGAGACCTTTACACCGGATCGGATCGCGGAGTATGCCTTAGAGAACGGTTACTATGTAGAGGGAACGGGAACGGCATGGGCACTGATAAAGGATTTCCCGAGATTTTACGGTATCAGGGTTACGGAGCCGGAGGTATCGGAGTATGCGCTGCGAAGAGAACTGGATCAGGGAAGCATTCTGATCTGTGCCATGGGAAAAGGTGATTTTACGACGGCAGGGCATTTCATCGTGATCTACGGATATGATCAGGACGGATTCAAGGTCAACGACCCCAACTGTGTGGCGAGAAGCAGGAAGAGATGGACGTTCCATGAGATCAGGGGACAAATCAAGAGTGTGTGGGCGTTAAGCGGCGGGACAGAGCATACAGCAGAAAAAATCATAGATGTGTATTGATGAGCCGATACTTTAAGAATATTCCATAAAAGAGGTGATTTCACAACAGAGAAATGATATACTAACGTGTGAAGTATTTCATTCAGAAAGGCAGGAAATATCCATATGGCACCGGTAAATCCACAGGCAACATATAAAGCGAGGAAATTATTACAGTATCTGACCGCCATTGGCGGGCGTAAGATCGTCACGGGACAGCATACGCAGACCGTGGCCATGGAGGAGATTGATGAGATTAAGAAGATCACAGGCAGGGAACCGGCGCTTCGGGGATTCGAGCTGCTTGCCTATTCTCCGAACATCCGCTATGAGACAGGTGATGAGGATTGCAGGACGGAGATCGACGAGAACCGCAACACGTTGGAACAGGCCAGAGATTTCTGGCGAAAGGGCGGCATTGTGACTTTTACATGGCATTGGTTTTCGCCTTTAGGCGGCAGGGACAAGAGCTTCTATGCGAAGAACACGGAGTTTGATCCGGAGAAAGTTCTGCGGGCCGGAACTGCGGAGCGGGAGGCTTTCTATCATGATCTGGATGTGATGGCGGGCTGTCTGAAACCTTTTCTGGACGAGGATATTCCGGTGCTGTGGCGGCCTTTTCATGAATCGGAAGGCGAGTGGTTCTGGTGGGGCAGGAAAGGTCCCACCGTGGCAGCAAGGCTCTATCGATTGATGTATGAGCACTTCGTGAATGTACATCACCTCAATAACCTGCTCTGGGTGTGGAACTGCCCGTTAAAGGAAGGGTATCCCGGAGACGATGTGGTGGATATTCTGTCCCGCGATGTGTATGCGGAGAAGGGAACGAAGACGGACTATCGCAAAGAATACGAGGAGCTGATTGCCGTAACACCCGCGGGGAAACCCGTTGCACTGGCAGAGATCGGTATTCTGCCTGATATGGATATGCTTGAGAAAAGCCGGGTGCCATGGTGTTATTATATGACGTGGAGCAAGGAATTTGTGATGACTGAGGAACTCAACAGTCACGAGGCGCTTCGCAGGATCTATGACAGCGGGTATGCGGTGACTTACCCGGCGGGATTGTAGGGAGAAGCTTACATGAAGTCGATTATAAACAGCTTTATCGTAGCAGTTGCCATGTATTCTAAGATTCCTATGCCTAAGGTGGAATGGAATCAGAAAAACATGAAATATACGCTTTGCTTTTTTCCGGTCATAGGATTTGTCATCGGCGCGCTGCTCTATGGATGGAGCAGGGTCTGCGAGGCATGCGGGTTCGGACAGGTCTGCTTTGCGCTGGTGGGAACGGTGATTCCGGTGATCATTACGGGAGGCATCCATTTGGACGGTTTTCTTGATACCGCAGATGCCTTGCATTCTTATGCGAAAAAAGAGAAAAAGCAGGAAATACTGCAGGATCCCCATGTGGGAGCGTTCGCCGTGATTGCGGCGATCTGTTTCTTCATGCTCTATGGGGCAGGATTGACGCTGATTTGGAAAAGGAGTCAGCTTCTTCTTCTGGGGATTAGCTATCTCATATCCAGAACGCTGAGCGGCATGAGTCTTGTATGGTTTCCGGCGGCGAAAGAAGAAGGGCTTCTCCACACTTTTTCCTCCGCAGCACATAAGAGGACGGTGCGGATCGTTTTGGTCACACTTCTGGCGCTTGCTATGATCTGTGCAGTTATAATACATCCGGTCATGGGTGCGCTTACGGCGTTGGCGGCAATGTGGGTGTGGACATACTATTACTATATGTCTAAAAAGCAATTTGGCGGCATTACCGGCGATCTTGCGGGATATTTCCTATGTCTGTGCGAGTTGTCCAGTGTGTTGGTGATCGGTATGGTTGGGAGAGTTATGTAAACATATTTCGGGATGACATAACTAAAAGAGTTATGTAAACTTGTTGAAGCGTTAGCTGACGACAAAGCGGCAGATGATGATATAGGCGGTGCTGATGATTCAATTATGAATGTGTCAGAGCACCGGACATAGAAGGGAACAGTATATGAGTAATAAAAAGCTGGTAGTCGGTATCCTTGCGCACGTGGATGCGGGCAAGACTACTCTGGCGGAGAGTATATTATATACAAGCGGCAGTATCCGTAAGTTAGGGCGGGTAGACCATAAGGATGCGTTTCTGGATACGGACAGGCAGGAGCGCGAACGGGGGATCACCATTTTCTCTAAGCAGGCGAAAGTCTGCTGGAAGGATGTAGATATTACGCTGTTAGATACGCCGGGACATGTGGATTTCTCGGCGGAGATGGAGCGTACTTTGCAGGTGCTTGATTATGCAGTGCTGGTAGTAAGCGGTGCGGATGGTGTACAGGGGCATGTGCTGACTTTGTGGCGGCTCCTTGCCAGATATCAGGTTCCTGTTTTTCTTTTTATCAATAAGATGGACCAGCCGGACACCGATCCGACCGCGCTTCTTGCGGAATTGAAAGAAAGGCTGGACGAGCGGTGCGTGGCATTCGGGGAGCGGGACGAGGCGTTCTACGAGGATATCGCAGTCTGTGACGAGGAACTGTTGGAGCGGTATCTGGAAGCGGAGTCGGAAAGTAAGACAGAGCATAGGGCTGTGGCCGACGACATAGTTTCGGATGAACGCGAAGAGCAGACGGAACCCCGAGGTGTGATAGATGACAAAGAAATTACAAAATTAGTTTCGGAGCGCAAAGTATTCCCATGCTTTTTTGGTTCGGCGCTTAAGGTGGAAGGAGTAACGGAATTATTGGACGGGATCGCCGCGTATACGCGGATGCCGGTCTACGGGGAAGCCTTTCGTGCACGGGTCTATAAGATTTCCAGAGATACACAGGGAAACAGGCTGACACATATTAAAATAACGGGCGGTATGCTTAAGGTTAAGCAAATGATTCGTACCCATGGGAGCCGTTATGGTGCCGGTAAAGGCGAGGGCGATGGGGAAGCAGAGAACGTGACGGAAGAAAAAATCGACCAGATTCGCATTTACTCCGGTGATAAATATACTACGGAGCAGGAGGTGACGGCGGGAACCGTCTGCGCCCTGTTGGGGCCGGTTACAACTTTTTGCGGTGAAGCTCTGGGAGAGGAAGAGGAACACACCGTCCCGATGCTGCAACCGGTCATGACTTACAGAATGGTACTTCCCGACGGGTGTGATGTGCATCGGATGTATAACAAGTTATGTCAACTAGAAGAGGAGGAACCGCAGCTTCACATGGTGTGGCAGGAGCGGCTCGGCGAAATTCACGTACAGTTGATGGGCGAGGTGCAGAT
>CAMWXF010000207.1 GCA_947178115.1 uncultured Lachnospiraceae bacterium | reverse complement strand
CGCCAGCACAAGCTCCAGATAGCTGCCCGTGCCAAGCAACACACCGTAAGGCATCGTCTTCTCTTTCCTGTTACGTATGGGCAGAAGCGATAACACCGTCTTCTCCGGTGATTTCAGGGTTCCCGTCAGGATCAGCTTCTCTGCGGCTCTGGTCATCGCCACATACAGAATCCGCATTTCTTCCGCCAGATTGTCCACCCGCATCTTCTCGGCGATCACATTCTTACGCAGATCTTTCCCCCGCACGCGCTCTGCTGGATTCACATAGTCCACACCGATGCCGGCATCGATATCCAGCACAAGCCGCCCGCTTATATCTCTGGTCTGAAATCCCTTCGACAGTCCCGCCACGAAGCAGACCGGAAATTCCAATCCTTTACTCTTATGTATGCTCATGATACGCACCACATCCGCGTTCTCGTCCTGCAATCCCGCTTCCCCGTAGTCCACCTCATATTTTTCCAACTGCTCCATATAGCGCAGAAAATGATACAGACCGAAAAAGCTCGTCTTCTCATAATCCGCCGCTTTGACCATAAGCATCTCCACGTTGGCGCGTCGTTTGTTGCCCTCGGGTTTGACCGCCACGTAGTTGAGATAATCCGTCTCCCTGAGGATCATCTGTAGCAATTCCTGCACGGAGAGATACGCGGACAGACCGCGGTAATGGCTGATATAATCCAGAAAGCTCCGGATTTTGTCAATAAGCTTCTTATCCCGCGCTTCTTCCATATCAGACTGTACATACTCTTTCACGGCGTCATACAGATATTTCTTCTTCGGATATGCGGCGCGGATCAGCGCAATCTCCTCCTCGCTGAATCCCCCCAGATAAGAATGCATTACGCCGTACAGCGGAATATCCTGCAGCGGATTATCCAGTACCCTGAGGAAATGTAGCAGCTCCTGCACCTCACTCGCCGCGAAATACCCTGTCCGCGATGTCATGTGCACCGGAATCCCCTCGCTCTCCAGAACCCGCTTAAATACTTCGTCCCAGCCTGCGGTGGTGCGCATTAAGATAACAATATCGCGATAGGACAGCGCACGCAGTGCACCGCTTCCCCGGTCCGTCACCGTAAACTCTCTCATCATCGTCCTGATCTTCGCCGCAATCCCATAAGCCTCCTGCTCCTTGGCAGAAAGGTCTTCCGGCTTTTCGTCTGTCCGGAAAAGCAGTAATTCCGTGAGGTTCGCGCCGGATTCAGGCTGTCTCGGATACACCGCTCCCATATGGAGCGCCGCCAGATCATCGTAGACGATACCACCCACATCTTTACCCATAATCTGCTCAAAGACTGCATTGGTGGTGTTGAGCACTTCAAACCGGCTGCGGAAGTTCTGGTGAAGATCGATCCTTTCGGCTGCCTCTTCCTGACTGCCGTAAGCCTCGTACTTTTCCAAAAACAGCTCCGGTCTGGCCAGCCTGAACTTATAGATACTCTGCTTCACGTCTCCTACCATGAAGCGGTTATATCTGCCCTCGTCCTCACCCGATATGCAGGACAGAATGTATTCCTGCACCAGATTGCTGTCCTGATACTCATCGATGAGTATTTCATGAAAATAGCTGCGGTATTCCAGCGCCGTCTCCGTCGGAAGGCAGACTCCCGCCTCATCCGTCCGCACGAGAATCTGAAGCGCAAAATGCTCGATATCATTGAAATCCAACAGATTTTTGTCCCGTTTCTTCCGGTCAAAAGCCTCCTTGAAGGCAAGTGTCAGATCCGCCAGCGCCTCCACGGCCGTCCCGCAGGCTTCCATCTGCCGGAAGATTTGATCTTTGTCTTTGAAAAAAAATTTTTTCTGTAAGTCGCCGAGCCTTTCTTTGACCAGTGTCCGCAGATTCTTCGCCAGCTCCCGCTTGACTGGCGAAACCGTGTCGTCCTTCTTGGAAGGAAGCCTGTCAAAACGAAGCCCGTTAAAAGCCGCATAGAGAGCCTCATAACTGCTCTGCCTCTCCCGGCTGTCATATTCCTGCGCCAAACTGCCTTCGCCGTCACCTGCTCTGTCACACAAGCGCTGCAGCCTTTCCGTCATCTCCCGTTCCCGTTCCAGCAGTTCCCCGTACATATACGGCCCATCCGGCTCCTCACACAGACGGACTGCCTCTGTCAGTTCCGTCACACAACCCGCAAGGAGAAATTTCGTCTGCCGCAGCAGCTCCGCCACCCACGGGATATCCTCAAATGCCGTCTGCTGCCCCGACATAATCCGATAATCCTGTTTCCGCTCTTCCAGCCACGCTTCCGGAAACGGCGTGCTCATGGCAAAATCATAGAGCTTGAGAACGATCTCTTCCACCGCCGTATCCCTGCTTCCCACGCTGAAATACTCTATGCAATTGATAAACTCCGGCCGTTCCTGCTTATAGCAGTCCTCCAACACCTCCGCCAGCACTTCCTGCCGCAGCAGCTTGACCTCCCCCTCCTCCGCAATCCGGAAGGCAGGGTCCAGGCCGATGGTATGGAACTGATTGCGCAGGACAAAAAGACAGAAGCTGTCAATCGTCGTGATCCGTGCATTGTGCAACAGGGCAGCCTGCCTCTGTAAATGCTCGTTCTCCGGGTCTGCAGCCAAACGATCGTTTAATGCTCTGCTGATGCGCTCCCGCATCTCCGCCGCCGCCGCATTGGTGAAGGTTACCACCAGAAGCCTGTCGATATCTACCGGATGCGCACTGTCGCTCACCATCTTAACGATCCGCTCCACCAGCACCGCAGTCTTCCCCGACCCGGCCGCTGCGGACACCAGCACATTGCGTCCCCGTACGTCAATCACTCTCTGTTGTTTTTCGGTAAATGAAATCCCCATATTACTCCCTATTCTTGCTCCTGTGCTCCGACTACCGATTGTTTGCCGCCCAACTCTTCCCGCATCCCCTGCAGCGCCTCATCCGCACTCATTTTAGGCAGTTTCCGCATCTGATAGCCCTCGATCCGGCTGTCGTAGCCGCACACACTGCTGTACGCACAGTACGTACATGCCTGACTGCCGTTCTGCTCATAAGGATTGACCGATATATTGCCGGACAGAATCCCGCTTCCGAGCTGTCGTATTTTCTGGTTTACATAATTCGAAACCATATGCATATCCTCTTCGCTTATGACACTGGAATACGCCGAGAAGGAACCGTCTTTTTTCCGCTCTAGCGGCAAAATCATGGACTTATCCGTAAATTCTCCGTCTAACAGTCTGACAGCCTCGTCGCTTTCATTGACCATTCCGGTCATCTTAAGTTCCTGTAACAGCTTACTATTGATCTGCTCCGGCGTCATGTTCCCGTCGTCCTCCACCATCGGATCGTCGATATGATAATACAGCATTGCCGCCGGTACGATCTTTTTATCCGGATGCTTCTTCTGCTCCATCTCCACCGCCGCATTCATATAGACCACAAGCTGCAGCTGCAGCCCGTAGTAGAGCGCCGCCAGATCAAACCGGCGGGTGCCGGATTTATAATCTATGACTTTCACATAGACCGAGTCTAAAGTCTCGCATGTATCCACCCTGTCAATACGCCCCCGCAGGCGCATTTTTTCCTGCTCATTAAGCGCAATGTTGAGCGCATCTAAGTCCTCGATCATGGAGAACGACATCTCGAAACGCTCCGGCACGAAGGAACCTTTCTTAAGCTGTGTCTGCAGAGTCAGCACCGTGCGCCTTAAGATCCCGGTCATGCGCTTTAGTAAGTGCTGATTGCGGGCACTGCTGTACAGAATCGTCTCCCCATAGTTCACCGCATAAGCCTCGATAGCCTCCACCACGATCCGCTGTGCCGCCTCCTCCGGGAAATCAAACCACGTATAGCCGTACTCCGCCAATTTATCCGCAAAAAGCTCCAATACGCCGTGGAACACATTTCCCATATCCACATCCTCAAAACTGTAGTCGGCCCGTTCGCGAAGCGCCAGCCCATATTGCAGGAAATGTCCGTAAGCACAGGCGGCATACTTCTCCAAACGGCTGACACTGTTCTGCAAAAGCGTTCCATAGAGCGTCTGCGTCACCAGCTTAGACAGCGGCGTGTCCTGATAACGGTAGAAAGCCGTCTCGACCAGCCGGTCTACCGTATCCTGATACTGTTTTCCTGCATGATAACTGTGATAAAAAGTATACATCCGACGCTTCTCTTCCCCGTCCAGCCTGCCGCCTGCATACTCCCGCAGCATGTCCGCCATGAGACCGATCCCGTCCGCACCGCACACGAGCTGCTCCTCCACCGGATCATTCTCCGGCATTTTCACCATAAGAGCCGGGTAAAGTTTTCTTACCAAATCAATAAGATAAGCCGAGCGGAGACTCTTGCCGTCACTGCCCATCTTGGAATAGGATAAATACAACTGCTCCGAAGGCTTCGTCATATTCAGATAGAGATACAGC
>CAMWXF010000206.1 GCA_947178115.1 uncultured Lachnospiraceae bacterium | reverse complement strand
GAGAGTCTGATGAAGATGGGTGTACCGATCCTCGGCACGAAGGCGGAAGACGTAGATGCGGCGGAGGACAGGGAGCTTTTTGATAAGATTTTGGAAGAAACGCAGATTCCGAGAGCCGCGGGCGGCACGGTGTATACCGCCGAGGAGGCTAAAGCAGTTGCCAACAGGTTAGGTTATCCCGTACTCGTGCGCCCCTCCTATGTGCTGGGTGGTCAGGGGATGCAGATCGCATTGTCAGATCAGGAGATCGAGGAGTTTATGGCGGTGATCAACCGCTACGAGCAGGATCATCCGATTCTGGTAGATAAATATTTGCAGGGTAAAGAGCTGGAAGTAGATGCGGTGTGTGACGGAACGGACATTCTGATTCCGGGTATCATGGAGCACATCGAGCGGACCGGTGTTCATTCCGGAGACAGTATTTCAGTCTATCCGGCGCCTACGGTCAGTGAGCAGGTGAAAGAGACGATTGCGGAGTATTCCAGAAGACTGGCGAAGGCGCTTCATGTAATCGGGCTTATCAATATCCAGTTTATTGCCATGGGCGATGAGGTGTATGTGATCGAGGTCAATCCCAGATCATCCCGTACCGTGCCATATATCAGTAAGGTGACGGGCATTCCAATCGTCGATCTGGCGACGGAAGTGATTATCGGTAAAAAGATACGGGATCTGGGTTATGAGCCGGGATTGCAGCCGGCGGCAGACTATTTTGCCATTAAGATGCCGGTATTCTCTTTTGAAAAGATTCGCGGTGCGGAGATCAGCTTAGGACCGGAGATGAAGTCCACGGGAGAATGCCTCGGTATTGCCAGGACTTTCAACGAGGCGCTCTACAAGGCGTTTCTGGGTGCGGGCATCAATCTGCCCAAGCATAAGCAGATGATCATTACCGTTAAGGATGCGGATAAGGGTGAGGCGATAGAAGTAGCCCGCCGTTTTGAGAAGCTGGGTTATATTATTTATGCTACGAGGAGTACTGCCGCCGCGCTGAATGAAGCGGGCGTGAAAGCGAGAAAAGTCAATAAGATTCATCAGGAATCCCCTACCGTCATGGATCTGATCTTAGGTCATAAGATCGATCTGGTCATTGACACACCGACACAGGGGCGGGATAAGAGCAGAGATGGTTTCCTGATCCGGAGAACCGCCATCGAGACAGGCGTCAACTGTATCACGGCGATGGATACCGCCGCGGCGCTTGTGTCCAGTCTTGAGAATGCGGCGTCACAGGGAGAATTGGGTCTTGTGGATATCGCGGGGATTGCGAAGCGGGGATGAAAAGAGAGAGCTTTTTTCATAAGATAATAAAGACAGCATTGGTGTTTGGAATAGCGCTATTAGCGGTCGCCTGTGGTGTGGGCGGTATCAGGCAGAAACCTTCGACGAAAGAAAGCGTGAATATAGCAGAAGAGTCCGAAAAGGAAGGGAAAGCGATTTCTAATGACGGTCCTGGGACAGAAAGTGCCGGAGAAGAGGTGACAGCACAGCCTATAAATATTTCAGATGCTGAAACAGAATCTGCGGTGCTGATACAGAATGAGCAGGAGATCGAGCTTCAGGGAAATGTTCTGAATTACGGTGGTCTTACTGTAGAGTTTCCGGAGGGCATTGAAGCCCGAATGATCGATACAAAAGACAACGGAAATATTTTTTGCACGGAAAACTTTTTGTCTAAAGAGAATAAAGGACGGATTATGGATCTGTGCGGGGCGCAGGAGGTGTATGCGGACCGGGTATGGGGCGACGAGATTGCGGTATACCTCGATCTGCCATCCAGAGTCCGTCTGCTGCACTATACGGCGGTATACGACAGTGAGACGGCGCTTCTTTGCGTCCTTTTTGATTTGCTGCCGGAGGCGGTGGGGAGTCGTATGTATGCGAATCAGGCGAAGAAAGAGTATGCCTATTGTCTGCGGCAGGACGGGTATCTGTATTTATTTTTGGTAAAAGACGAAGAGGTTTGTCTGGTGCAGGAGATTGCGGAGGAAGAAAAATACAGTTTTGGTGCGCTTTTGGCAGACGGAGCGGTGCGGTGGAAGGAAAACGGCGACAGCGTCAGATTTTGGACAAATCCAGACACGTTTTCTTATCGGAAAATCGTGCCGGAGGAGGGAATTTCTCTATTTTATGTCTGTGATAGACAGGGAGACAGTGCAGAACTGCGGTTGTACAGGGAGGGGAACTATGAGACGCCTTGCCAGGTGATTCATGGGTATATGAAGGGAGAAGACAATATTCATATTGAAGATGTGAATTTTGACGGCTGTATTGATTTGATAGGAAGCAGTGACACAGGGAACAGCAAGGTTTATCTCTGGAACCGGCAGACGAAAGCCTATGAGCAGGCGCAAGCTGAGATTCCCTTATATTATCTGTATCATAGGCGTTTCCCTGAGACGGAGTCTGTTTGGGGTGTCACGACCTATGCAGTGCCCCAAAACTGGGGACCGACAAGTGCGGCGGAGGCCATCTGGCAGTGGGAGGGAAGCACTCTGGTCAAGAAAAAGGAGTGTGTCGTATCCATAGTGGAGGATGGCCTCAGAGTATGGGCCTATGAGGGTACGCCGGATCGTCTTATTTTTGATGAAACTTTTTCTTTGGAAGAATGGGAACAGGAACAACAGGGCAGAGTGAGTCTCCTGTATGAGCAGTTCTATGACAGTATGGTGCCGGAGGAGGTCTATGCCATTGAACACAGGATGGAGGGAGAACGGAAGATCATCCCGCAGGAACTTTTGGATGAGATCGGCAGTGTGATGGCGGCGGGAAAGGATCCCGCCATCTTGAGTGAAGTGTGGGGAGGAGAGGAATCCGCGGTTTTGAGCGGCGAGTCGGGAACATATTCTTCGTATCTGAGTAGTGCGACAGTCGGAAGAGAGCTGACAAAGGATGAGACACTTGCACTTGCCGAAAGGAATATGGCCATCCGGCAGCAAGTGCAGGATGCCGCTAGGTTTAACTATAGGTATACGCTGGTGGAGGCGGATTGCGATAATGATGGAACGGATGATCTTGTCGGGGAGTTGTACGGGCACTTTATCGGCGGTACGTCCGGCAATGCGGACTATGTTTTTTGGAAAGGACAACCGGACGGAACTTATGTGAAGACGGATGATTTTGGTGAGGTGAAGGAAAATTTTGGCGTCATAGCTTATAAGGGAAAGAATTATCTGTGTCGTGCCACTTTTGACTATGGCAGGATGATCAATAACGGTTATGCGCTGGACTGTTATGAGGATGGGAAAAGAGTGGAAGAAACGGTCATTCATGTGGTTCCGGAAAGGTACGAAATCCGGCAGATATCGGCTGAGACCGGCTATGCGGATTCGGCGGTGCGCATGACGGAAGAATGTACCACGATAAAGGAACAGCTTGATGAGAGCTGGATGATAGAAGGGGAAGCAGAGCAGACGACAGAACAGACGCGGGGACAGAAGTCGGCTTATGAACTTACGTATTATCATTGTGATCTGGACAATGACGGGCAGGAGGAAACATACAGCAAATGGTATCGGCATCTGGCGAATTATAATGGATTGGATTATCTGGACTTTTCAATGGTAGGGTCTGACAATGAAAAAGAGAATCGGGGTATTGCAATGCTTGTGGAAGAAATGGAAAGCAATGCAGATACGCCTGTGGCTCTGTGGGTGGAGGTGTATGAGAGTAAGAATATCGTCAATGTACTCTATATGACGGGATTGGCTGATTACAGGATCACAGGGTATCTGGTGGGGGAGACGGATTGCATAGAGGTGTATGAAATTGCGGCTGATGCTACCTATAAAGTGGAGCAGGAGAGGCGGGCTGTGTTTTGATTGATTTATTCAGAAAAGAGAAATTTACTTTTATCGGAGACAGGGAGACTCTTCGTTCAGATGAGGAAATGGCGCTGATTGATAAAAAAGAAGCGGACAGCGCTTTTAAGAAGTGTAAGAAAGAGATTATGGACGATCTGTTATTGCATAACGGCTTTCGCAAGTGGAAAACCAATGCGTATGTCAGGTTGAACGGAATCGGTTTGTTAGAATATATAGATTTGCAAAAGGAACAATACCATTCCAAAACATTCTGTGTCAATTTTGCCGTTATGCCTTTGTATTGCGGAGAAACTTTTATGTGTCTTGGTCTGGGAGACAGACTTGGATCATACATAAGCGGTAGCAGGGATATTTGGTGGGATTATTGCAGTGAAGCCGTGGCGGAACAAAGTTTTCAAAATGTGGCCGAGGCAATTATGCAATTTATCTTTCCTTGGTTTCAGGAATTGTCCTCGGAAGAAGAATACAGAAAACGGCTGATCAAAGACATGTCGAAAAAATTTATCGGATATCCTGACGATAAATGGCTTGACGCGTTGCAGATCGAAAATAGAGAGCAGCTGATACAAAATGGCATAGAGCAACTT
>CAMWXF010000205.1 GCA_947178115.1 uncultured Lachnospiraceae bacterium | reverse complement strand
AGAGGCAGATTGCTGTACCGGAGCAGATACAGATTGCTTCTTTCTATGACAGCACCGTGCTGGCGAACCGTATTCCGTCCATCACATCCATACGATTTGATGTGGAGGAACTGGGCAAAAAGGCGTGCGAGATGCTTTTGCGCATGCTGGACGGGGAGGAAGTGGAGCGGCGTACACTGTTAGGGTATGAGGTGCGTATGCGGAAATCGACGCGGAGGATTGGATGATTTAAATGGAAATATTGTGTTCCGCATGAGAGATTTGATGAGGAATTGGGCAAAAAAGCGTACTTGACATACATTTACCGAACAGAGTACAATAGACACAATGGTCGGCAGAAGCCGGCGTTAGAGACGTCAAGCGTCCGAGGGAAGATACAGAGGTAACTGGTTGGTGTGCAGCAAAACGCATACCGAGGAAGGATATAGAAGTCATCAAGAGAGAAGTAAATCAGATATTTTTGGATATCTTAGCGAAATAAACTATTCTAAATAAGTGTACAAATTTACCAGGAAGGTAATCGGATATGCGGGAAGCGTATTGGGGTACTTTCCTGATTTTATATTATGGGAAAGTGCGTCCTATCATATAAAACGGAGGAAAATGATTATGAAACAGACACGTAAACTTGTATTATCGGCGCTTTTTATGGCATTGGGGATTGTCCTTCCTTTTCTGACGGGACAGATTCAGCAGATCGGTAATATGCTCCTGCCGATGCATATTCCGGTGCTGTTGTGCGGCTTCATCTGCGGCTGGCAGTACGGTATGGCGGTCGGGCTGATGACTCCGTTACTTCGAAGCGTTATGTTTGGTATGCCGCCGCTTATGCCTACGGCAGCGGCGATGGCGGTGGAACTGGCAGTCTATGGCTTGATGACAGGGATTCTGTATGCGAAGCTGCCGAAAAAGGTTCCCTATATCTACGTGAGCCTTCTCGCTGCGATGATCGCCGGCAGAGCCGCGTGGGGACTTGTCGGTATTCCGTTGTATGGCATTGCCGGAAAAGGATTTACCACGCAGGTATTTCTGTCCGGTGCGCTTTTGAATGCCATACCGGGTATCATACTGCAGATTGTGCTGATTCCGATTGTCATGATCACACTCGGCAAGGCGGGGGTGCTGAATGATTATGCCCCAGAGCGTGAGATGGAGGGTTCTTGTGAATAAGATTTATACCATGATTGACAGTGCACTGGAGCACGCGAGCTTGACCGATCAAGTCAACATAGCGATTGACGGTATGTGCGGCAGCGGCAAGACAACGCTGGCAGAAGAGCTTGCCCGCAGATATAACTGTAATCTTTTTCATATGGATGATTTCTTTCTTCGTCCGGAACAGCGTATCGCAGCGCGGTATGCGCAGGCCGGAGGGAACGTGGATTATGAGCGGTTTCGGACGGAGGTGCTGGATCATCTGGCGGATGAGGGAGGCTTTGTCTATCGGCGTTTTGAATGCCGCAGGATGGCGCTTGGAGAGCCTCGTGAGGTTTCATGGAACAGATTGAATATTATAGAGGGCGCGTACAGCTGCCATCCATATTTCGGGGATGCGTATCAACTGTGTTTTTTTATGGAAGTGTCCGCAGAGGAACAGAAGAAGAGGATACTGGCGCGAAACGGAGCGGAAATGTACCAACGTTTCGAACGGGAGTGGATTCCTATGGAGAATCGGTATTTTGAGGCTTACGGAATCCGGGACAAGTGCATTGTGGTCATCGGCGGTTGACAGCGGAATTATTATCAATGGCGGCTATGGATTATGAACGAACCATAGTCGCCTTTTTTATGCCCGCAGCGCGAAATATAAAAAATTTTTTTGAAAGTGCGACATTTTCCTGAGTAAAAACGTATCTATAGTGGAGGTGAAAAATAATGAATTCTCCATTAATAATGGATGAAGAAATTGCTGAAATCTATAATCGTCAGTTTAACACTGTCTACCGTATTTGCTTTTCTTTTATGAAAAATGCAGAAGATGCGGAGGACATGGTTCAGGAGACATTTTTGAAGTTGATTTCAAGCAAAAAGCAGTTTGACTCTGAGGAGCATGAGAAGGCCTGGCTTATTGTAACAGCGTCCAATACATGCAAAGATGAACTGAGGAGGTGGAAGAGAAGGCAGGAAAATATCAAGTCTTTATTCCGACAGGAAAATGTTGTCCGGACAGAAGAGGACAGAGTCCTCGAATGGGTGATGACTCTTCCGGTCAAATATAAACAGGTTATTTATCTGTATTATTACGAGGGTTATCGCACTTCGGAAATTGCAAGTATGCTGCATTGTTCGGAGTCAACGGTACGAAATCAATTGCTGAGGGGGAGGAGAATTTTGAAAAAGAATAGCGTATACCATGCGAAATCAGGGATTGTTCTTGCGGCAGTTTTGTCGGGAAGCCTGTTAGTGGCAACAACGGTATATGCCATTTATGCCTATGGATTGCGCGATGTTCATTTAGGGAAAGAAATTGTTTTAGATTTATCCACACGCGACGAGTTACCGGAGGAAGTGGCTGAAATAGACATTCCCACAAAAGAAGTGGATATCATCACACTGGGCGGGATAGCCGGGAGTCCGGAGTACAGCGCCTGCAGCGAATGGAGGGCGTTTTTTGATGGGTACGATACGGATGGGGCAATACTTTCGGAGATTGGAAATGGTTTCGCAGGGTTAGGAGAGTATGAACTTGTCTATGGCTGTTATACGCAGGATATGGTGGACAAGGTAGATGAGATATGTGAGAAGTATGAATTATCGAAACTGACAGGCTTCTATATTGCAAAAGATTATGACGACTTATGCAGACAGGCAGGTATCGGAGATATCTGCAGAAGTATGGGCGGAAATGTGAGATGGGAGTTCGGCAGCGGGTATCTGTATGATGACGGAACATTTAGCATGGATGGCAGAGTAACATGGCAAGGCGCCTCGTCACTATGTGTGACGGATTATCAACTTGAACGGACCATGAAAGGTTCTTTTAACCCTGTTACGCTGAATGTGGGCAGGATAGAGGAATACCATGAATGGGAATATTCGACCAGAAGCGGACAGACTGTGCTGTTGGCAAATAGCAGTTTAAAAGCGTTGATCATTGCAGAGAGGGATAATTCGTTTATCATAGTGAATGTCCTGGGTGATTTTTTTTCAGACACATTCGAGATGAGTGATGAGATGCTGGAAGAATTGGCGGATCTTTTTGATTTTGCAGCGATACCATGAAAATGCTATGAAGGGAGGAATTTTTAATATGAAAAAGAATGTAAGATACGTGATGGCTGTGCTTATGGTAGTGGTTACGTTGTGCGGGTTGAATGGATGCAGCGGCGTTACCGATCATGGGGACACGGAACAGCTTGTAACCGAAGTGGAGGATGAACAGATCGTAGACGGGACGGAAAATGAACAGATTTTGGGGCAGGATAGTTCCGGCAAAATGGACGAAACAGTACCGAACGAGAAGCATAATGATACGGAAAAAACACCGGATGAGAAGCATAATAATACGGAAAAGTCTCCGAATGAGGAACATAACGATACAGAAACAGCGACATCAGGTGAGGATCTTGATGTGGTAGTGCCAAATGCTGCCGATGATGACTGGTATATGAGGGGGAATGTTTATACAGACGATCAAGGGAACCGGCTGGAGGTGTTTTTCAATGATCATGGAGTGCTGCAATTTGCAGTCAATGGTCTTTCCATGTATATAACCCGGTTTGATAACTTTGAACAGGAGAATGATTGGAAAGTTTATACCTGTGATGACGGTACAATGGTTATTTACTATCCGGGCGAACCGGCTCATCTTGAAATTGCGGATGGTGATTATGCCGGACTTTACGAATCTAATTAATATGACGCAGGAATTCCGGAGCGCATTTATTTCTTGAAAAGTGCATCCGCGTACAGTATAATGAAAAGCAAGATGGATAGAAAAAGCGGGACATGAGGGAGTGTTGTTCCACGTGAGAAAAGCGCAGGCTGTCAGCACAATGCTGGCAGCCTTTTTGTTAAATAGCCGAAAACGGTGCACGGGAGTTCAGTGTGGATCGTTCTGTCTCCTACAGCATGGACTCGATCTTCTCTACTGCGATGCGGATATACGCACCCATCGACGCTTCCGCGCAGCCTGCCACGAAATGGTTGCAGCGGTTAACCGGTATCAGAACTTTATAGGCGCGGCTGGCTCCGATGGCAGCGGCGATGGCCGGTGTGATCTCTCCTAACAGCGCATTAGCGAAGACGATGCCGATGGGACCGGCGATAATATCCGAGTCCGCAGCATTGACGATGACAGCATTGTCTCCCGTAGCGCCGTAGTCAGCACCTGCTTTCAGCATAGCCGAGGTGGCGATGCTGTTCGTGCCGATGGCATACAACTCCAGGTCCGCATGACTCTTCTTAAGCT
>CAMWXF010000204.1 GCA_947178115.1 uncultured Lachnospiraceae bacterium | reverse complement strand
TAGTTTTTCTTCCGTGAATTTCCGGCGAGATGCCGATACAGATTTCCTCCCGTCAGGCAGCCGCCATGGCTGCCTCGGTAAAGAAATAAGAGATTCACTTTGAATTGATAGATTTACTATAACAGAGTGTTGACAGGCGTGCAAGCCTTTTTGATTTAGATTTTCAGCGCCTTATTTCACTGACGATACTTAAGCGCTCTGGTCGCATTTAATACCGCAAGAATCATGACGCCCACATCCGCAAAGATCGCCCACCACATATTGAGCGTTCCCACTGCACCTAATCCTAAACAGATAAACTTGACTGCCAGTGCAAAGACTATATTCTGGTGCACGATGCGCAAGGTCTTTCTCGAAATATTGATCGCGGTCGCGATCTTCTCCGGATCGTCGTCCATCAGCACGATATCCGCCGCTTCGATTGCTGCATCCGCTCCCAGCGCTCCCATGGCGATTCCCAGATCTGCACGGGATAATACGGGGGCATCATTTACGCCGTCTCCTACGAATACCAGTTTTTCTTTTTTATCCTTCGATGCCAGAAGCTTCTCCACCTCACCTACCTTGTCGGCCGGCAAAAGCTCACTCCTGACTACGTCTACCCCGAGTTCTTCTGCCACCGCGTCCGCCACTTTTTTTGCGTCTCCGGTTAACATAACTACTTGTTTAACTCCAGCCGATTTTAGTCCCAAAACCGCCGCCTTAGCATTGTCCTTGATCACGTCCGAAATCAGAATATATCCGGCATATCTGCCGTCGATCGCCACATGTACCTCTGTCCCTGTCTTTTCCGGTTCCAGATAAGGAATATTTAACTTTTTCATCAGTTTCACGTTGCCGACCGCCGCCCGTCTTCCGTTCACCACAGCCGTCACGCCATGACCCCCGATCTCTTCCACGTCCGTGACCCTTTCAGGATCAATGGGCTTGCCGTAGGCTTGCTTTAAGCTCTTGCTGATGGGATGATTGGAGTAATTCTCCGCATATGCCGCCGCTTCCAATAGCTCTTCTTTCGAAACGCCGTCCGCCGCTTCCATATATGTCACCTCGAAAACACCCTTGGTCAAAGTCCCTGTCTTATCACAGACCACGTACGCCGTCTGGGAAAGCGCTTCCAGATAATTGGAGCCCTTTACCAAAATTCCCTTCGCGGAAGCGCCGCCGATTCCCCCGAAGAAGCTTAACGGAATAGAGATCACTAATGCGCAAGGACAGCTGATAACCAGCGTCGTTAATGCTCTGATCAGCCAGTCAGACCATCCTGCGGGATTTCCCAACAGCAGATTAACCACAGGAGGAATGAGCGCCAGTGCCAGTGCGCCAATACAGACTGCCGGTGTATAATACTTTGCAAATCTTGTAATAAAGTTCTCGGATCTGGACTTTTTCATGCTGGAATTTTCCACCAGATCAAGAATCTTAGATACGGTGGACTCGCCAAACTCCTTCGTTGTCCTGATTCGAAGTACCCCGGACATATTAACACATCCGCTGATCACTTCATCACCTTCCGCCGCCTCTCTGGGCAGACTCTCTCCCGTTAACGCACTGGTATTCAGCGTGGATGAACCACTCACAATTACGCCGTCGATCGGTACCTTTTCTCCCGGCTGTACCGTGATGACGGATCCCACCTCCACTTCGTCGGGGTCTACCTGCTTAAGTTCTCCGTCCTGCTCCACATTGGCATAATCCGGCCGGATATCCATCAGTGCCGTGATATTTCTGCGGCTCTTACCCACCGCATAGCTCTGAAAAAGTTCACCGATCTGATAAAACAGCATAACCGCCGTTCCCTCAAGATACTCTCCCAGCACGATCGCACCTACCGTCGCCACCGCCATCAGAAAATTCTCGTCAAACACTTGTCCGTGAATGATTCCCATAACCGCTTTCTTCAGGATATCATATCCGATAATGAGATACGGAATCATGAAAAGTGCCAGTTTTATATATGGATTCTCCACCGGAATAAAATTAAATCCCACTACCAGTACCGCAGATATGATAATCCGTATCAATACTTTCTTTTGTTTCTTTGTCATAACATCCACCTTCTCCTATCCATAACAGATAACAGATTTTTCTTGATTTCCCGACTGTCACCTGCTCACATTTTTATTTCATATGAACATTTGAACATATATTTGTTTGTTTGTCAAGTATTTGCTCCGTTTTTTTACAAAAAGAAACCCGGCGGCACCACCGCTTGTTACCGCGATTATACCGCCGGGCATATAATCATGTGGGAATCCGCAGTACCTGCCCAATCTGCAGCGCATTACCGGTCAATCCGTTCAACTGTCTGATGGCATCCACCGTCGTGCCGTACCGATTTGCCAGCAGCCACAGTGTATCCCCGGAACGCACCGTATAATTGAAATATTGTTGGGTCTGCGCTGACGGAATCTTAAGAACCTGACCGATCCGCAGACTGTCGCTGGTCAATCCGTTCAGCTGTTTGATCGCATCTACCGTTGTGCCGTACCGATTCGCCAGCAACCACAGCGTATCTCCGGATCGCACCGTATAATCAAAGGAACTGGTGCCCGTTCCGGGTGACGTACCGGGTGTAGGATTTGGGGAAGGTACATTCTGTCCGATCCCTTGATAAACCCGATACAGCGCATTCCATGTGGCCGGACCCACAATGCCGTCCGCCACCAGTCCCATTCTTATCTGAAAAGCACTCACTGCCTGCCGCGTGCCGCTGCCAAAAATACCATCCTGCATTACGGCGGGAACATCGGGATAGTATTCCGAGATGATACTGAGCAGATACTGCAGTGTAATAACATCCTGTCCTCTCGCCCCCTCCCGAAGCACTACGTCCGGCGGCACGGTTCCGATTCCTATATTTGTTCCCTCACTATTTAGTTCCGCCAGTCTGGTAACTGCCGTATACAGGCTGGATAGCTTATACCAGGTAGATTTACCGACGACTCCGTCAGCTGCCAATCCGAATATACTCTGAAACTTCATCACCGCCGCCCGCGTGCTGTCTCCAAACGTGCCTTCCGCGTCAGAAATGGCCGGTATCGCAGGGTAGTTTCGTCTGATTCTGTTTAAATAATTCTGAATGATCTGCACATTCAGCCCAGTACTTCCTATCCTGAGCGGTGTTCCCGGATAAGAAGTCAGCATATTCGTTACAATATTCGTCTGTGCGATCTCCACGTCATCGGGATAATAATAACGCAGGATTCGGATCGGTGTATATCCCTGATTTGCCAGCGTAACTGTCCCCCACTGTGACAGCCCGCTGCAGGTAGCAGTGGTCCCGTTACAGAAAGATGTGAAGTAAGGCGCTTCCTGTCCCTGTCTGCGGACATACTCATTGAATATCTCATCCACGATCCTGCTGACAGAATCATAGATCGGCCGCCCGTATACGAAATACTGGTCATAGGCTGTGCTGTTAGTGATGTCGAAGGCGTATCCCTTGCTTCGATACCATTCCGTATAGACCCTGTTCAATGCAAACGTAATAATGGCATAGATATTCGCGCGCAGTGACGCCTCCGGCCATGTAGGGTAGATCTCGCTGCTGGCAACATTTTTCACATAATCCGGAAAAGATACCTGTACATTGGAAGCGGACGCATTCGGTGTTCCCAAATGCACCGTGATCGGATTCGGAATAGCGACCTGCCGCAATACATAGGGTACTGCATCGCCCTCGACACTTCCCTCCTGATTCCGTTCCCCTTCCATGGAAACCGCCGGTGCGCCCACCGGAATCTCCGTCTGAGTCCGCTGTCTTCCCTGCATCGGAACAAGCGCAAGCGGAAGGGTAGCCAGCTCTCCGTCAAAAATAGGAATGTCGGAGACATACACTGAATCAAATCCTTCCGCCTGTGCGAGTACATTATATGTTACATAGGGTGTCCCCATAAAGTTCTCATTCTGCGAGTAACTCTTGTCCACTGTTTCCAATGGCACTTTTCTCGTCTCACCGTTCTCATCTGTCGTCAGTTCATAGACACGATTCTGCTCATCGTCCAGAACCGTGACCTGTACGCCGCTTAAGGGCAGCGCTTCGTTCGCAGTCCGCGCCTGCATCATCAGATAACCGATCGCCATAATTTCATTCTCCTTCATAACTATATTATTCGATAAACCAATATGTTATAAAATATGAGAAATCCGGCTATCAGTTACACTTTTTTGCAAAATCCTTCTCTGTTACTGTTTCAGTTCTTCCGGACATAATATAGTGCCGCTAAGATCACACACTTCGCAATCTTAGCGGCACCGCTAAACCAAAATATTATTTTATCTCTTCCTACTGAACGACTCCGTTACCGCCTCTCGTCCACACAATATTCTGACTGATCATCTGGTCGATATCCATTCCGATAATCTCGGACGCTCTGGCCTTCGCCACGCTCTCATTGGCAGTTCCGAGATTCTTATATAT
>CAMWXF010000203.1 GCA_947178115.1 uncultured Lachnospiraceae bacterium | reverse complement strand
ATCGAATATAATACATATATCAACAATCGTGATCAGCGCCTCAGCATTTCGGCAAGTCAGGGTAGTGATCCGGTATCACTCTATTATTATCTTGACATGGCAGCCCGTGTTTCCGATGAGAGCAAGAGTGAGGAACAGTTATCCGGTCTCTGGCAGCCGGCAGGACAGGAGGTCGGTCTGGGACAGGAAGGCGCGTATGTGTTGTATGTCAAGGCGGAAGCGGCGGACGGACAGATCTCTTATGCGAGAACGGACGGTATCGTGGTCGATGCGACAGCACCCTTGATCACAGGAATAGATAACGGCGGCACTTATCCGGAAGGTACGCGTTTCGGAGTAACGGATGATAATCTGGAGAGCGTGCAGATGAACGAGCAGCTCGCGGCTCCTTCACAGACAGACGGGATGTATCAGGTTACGGCTGCAGAAGATTCCACTTCCTGCGTGATCAGAGCGAAGGATAAGGCAGGCAATGAAACGGTGTACAGCATCACCGTGGAAAAGAAAGAAGTAGAAGGTGACACAAATGTCATATCGAAGACCGGAGACTATTCGTTAAAGGCGGGCACAGCATATCGGTTAGGCGACGGAAAGTGGACGCTGGATGGTGATAGTACAGTCTATAGCGGCGGCAGTATTTTCTATGTGAGAGGAGACGGCAGTTATCATTTTACGCAGCGTATGAAATAAGCTGAGAGAAGGAGTGGATATTATATGCAAAAGCAGATGTCATCTAAGAAGATCGGGATGATCTTATGTGTGGCAGCCGCCGTAATTGCAGTGGTGGTTGTGCTTCTTATAGTTAACAGAAAAGATGAGGCTTTCCGTTCCATTATGGTCTACGACTTGGAGGGAAGCGCCGTGATCGAGCGGGCGGATATCGGTGCCATCGAGGCGGCGGAGAATTTGTATCTGGAATCCGGTGATCGTGTGAGTGTGCAGCCAGACAGCATGATGCGCATGAAGCTGGATGACGATAAGTACATAACGGCGGAAGCCGATACGGTCTTTTCGCTGGAAGCGGAAGGAGACGGGCAGAATTCCAAGACGAGGATCCGTCTGGAGCAGGGCGCAGTTACTAATGAGATTCAGAAGCCTTTAAGCGGGGAGTCACTGTATGAGACATCCACGCCGAATTCCGTCATGGCGGTCAGAGGAACGATATACCGGGCGCAGTTGTCTGAAGATGGCGCGGGCGGACAGAATATGCGGTTGTGCTGTTTTGACGGAACGGTGGCAACAATGCCGATACTTCCCGATGGGTCATACGGGGAAGAGGTGCTGGTTCATGCGGGCAGTGAACTGACTGTATACAGTGACGGAACGGTGGACGGTCCGAAAGATATTGATTTTACTACGCTGCCGGAGCAGACGTGGCAGACGTTGAGCGATCTGCTGGAGAGCGGCGCACCTGTTACGGGAATTACAAGCGAAGAACTTGCACAGATAAAACAGGATGCTGAGAAAGCAGTTGTTGAACAGAGCGAAACAGTCGATCAGACGGAGGATGTGCAGGCGGCTGAAGAGACGCAGGATCAGAATACAGAGGATCAGGATACGGAAGAACAGAGTACAGAAGAACAGCGGGCACCGGAATCAAAAGGGAAGACGACGAATTCCGAGCGCAAGCCGGCAAAGAAACCGGGCGGGAACAATACAGATCAGAGTGAGAATAAACCGGGAAGCGAAGCCGGGCAGAAACCGTCGAAACCGCAGGATACACAGCCTGCACAGGGGAATACATCAGATAATTCCGGAAACGGAAGCGCTGATAACGGTAACGGTCAGGAAACAGGAAGCAACGATTCCGGTGAGAATAAAGGGGAAAAACCGGACGATAACAAAGGTGACAAACCCTCTAAGCCGGAGAAAGAGGTAATTTATACGGTGACCTATAAGTATCAGGGGTCCGTATTTGCCACACAGAGCGTGCAGAAGGGAAAGAAAGCCTCTGCGCCGGTATTGTCTCCGGCAGCGGCAGGTACGTGGGATTTTGATTTCAATACAACGATCAACGCGGATACGACAATTGAGTGGAAATCCGGAAACTGACCGAAGAAGGAGCAAGATGTAACGGGACAGGGTATTGTCCGGGACATCGGTAAAGCAGTATGAAACATCGAAACGGAATGAAGGCGGCGGCGATTACGGCCGCCGTTATTCTGACATCTTATATATTTCTGTATTTCGGCGCAGCCGGGCTGATTGATCAGGGCATATCGGACAGGCTGAATCAGAAGGAGAGCGTTACCAATAAGAAAATCTATATTATAGGGATTGATGATAAGACACTGGAGCGGTACGGTCCCGTCAATACATGGAGCCGTGAGATTCCCGCCGAACTGGTTTCGACCCTGAATCATGCGACAGGCGGTGGTCCGGCAGTGATCGGATTCGATGTGATTTACAGTGAGCAGGCCGATGAGGCTGCGGACGATTATTTTGCCGAAGTCTGCGGTGAGACGGGAAAAGTGGTCGCTGCCATGAGCTTTTCCTTTAAGGAACAGCCCGAACGGGGAGCGGACGGCAGTATTGTCTACAATCCTTATTATGTGGATCATGTGATAGAACCCTATGACAGCCTGAGAGATCGTGTCATGTGCGGATTCGCCAATACATTTGTGGACGGCGACGGTTACGTGCGTCAGGCGATGGCTTATCTGGATTACGAGGGGGAGCGTGCGTACAGCCTCTCATCCCGAGTCTATATGGTGTATCAGCAGAGTCGGGGAGAGGAAGTGGTAATTCCCGATACTTACGGAAGGAACAATCGGTTTTACTTCTCTTATTCCGGCAAGCCGGGCGGTTACAGCGTGGTCTCCATGGCGGATGTGCTGGATGGTACGGTAGATGCCGCCATATTCCGGGATGCGGTGGTGCTGGTGGGAGCATATGCTGTCGGGATGCAGGATGCTTACATGCCGGCCATTGCTCATAACAGCCAGATGTATGGAGTGGAGATACATGCCAATATCATAGAGGCGCTGCTGGAAGGGCGGACACAGCTTCCGATAACACCCTGGGTCTATGCGGCAGCAGGGGCGGTTTTGTGCGGCTTGTTCTATGGATGCACGAGGAAACTGCGACTTCTGTACTCTACGGTATTACTTGGCGCAGGCGTAGCTCTTAATGTCATTGCGGCAAAGGGAATGTACCGACAGGGCAGGATCATGCCTACGGTACTGCTGCCGATTTGTCTGATTCTCATCTATCTGATTCAGGTGATCAGAGGATATGTGGCGGAGATTATGCGCAGGCGGCGTGTGCTCAATGTTTTCAAGCAGTATGTAGCGCCTCAGATCGTGGATAAGATCAGTAAGGATAAGGATTTTGAGCTGGTGCTGGGCGGTGAAAACAGGCATGTGGCGGTTTTGTTCGTGGATATTCGCGGTTTTACTACGATGTCGGAGAGTCTGCGGCCGGAAGAAGTGGTGGAGATCCTGAACGAGTATCTGAGCCTTACTACGCAGGCGATTTTTGATCATGGCGGCACCCTGGATAAGTTTGTGGGGGATGCCACAATGGCGGTGTTTAATGCACCTTTTGATCTGGATGATTATATTTACCGTGCAGTCTGCACGGCGTGGGATATGCAGAGCGGCGCGGCGGTGATCGGAGAGAAATGTAAGGAGCGGTTCGGCAAGAGCGTATCCTTCGGAATCGGTGTCAACTGCGGGAACGCCGTAGTAGGTAATATCGGATGCGATTTCCGTATGGACTATACGGCGATCGGGGATACCGTCAATACGGCAGCAAGATTGGAGAGCAACGCCGCACCGGGGCAGATTCTGATCAGCGGTGACGCGTATGAGGCAGTGAAAGATCGGGTGGATGCGACACCCATCGGAGAGATTCCGCTGAAAGGTAAGAGCCAAGGGGTGTTTGTATATCAATTGGACGGATTAAAAGCATACAATCAGGGAGGAAAATAAGAGAGGAATGGGTAAGCTGTACTTGGTTCCCGACAGAACGGATATGGAACGGATGTGCAGTCTGGCAGAGGATTACGGCTGTGCATTTGAATATAATGATTTTTATGCTGCGGAGGTTATGGACGACCAGGGGAGACAGGAGGAAATTATCGCATCCTACGGGCGATATCGCGGCAGTTTTATGCAGGATACGATGCACGGCGCTTTTCTGGATGTGACGATACACAGCAGTGATCCACTGATCCGAGAGGCTTCTATGCTGCGGGTGCGTCAGTCCATGGAGATCGCGGCGCGCATGAAGTTAAGAGGCGTGGTGTTCCATACAGGTCGTCTTGCAAATTTTCGTGTGACAAACTATCTGGATCATTGGCGTGAGCAGAATGCGGTTTTCTTTACAGAGCTGGCAGGACAGTATCCGAATCAGCAGATCTATATGGAAAATATGTTTGACGAGGCACCGGACATTATTGCCGGTCTGGCGGAGCAGATGCGTGATGTGGAGAATTTCGGGATATGTCT
>CAMWXF010000202.1 GCA_947178115.1 uncultured Lachnospiraceae bacterium | reverse complement strand
TCTCGTCCACAATGATCACATCCGCTTCCAGAGGATTCTCCTCATTGCGCTCAAAACGTGCCGCTTTCGCTTCCTCGGACACCACGCCGTTAAGTTCCAGCATCCGGTGTATTGTACGGGATTCATAGCCTGTCGCCTCCGTCATACGCTTCGCGGCTCTTCCGGTGGGCGCCGCAAGATAGATATCCATGCCCTCGGCCATAAAGTAACGTATCATCACATTGATCGTAGTAGTCTTACCTGTGCCGGGACCTCCCGACAGGATAAAAAGACCGTTTTTTACGCTTTCCAGCACAGCCTGCTTCTGCAGTACATCCAGCCCGATACCGAGTTCTTCCTCTATCCTGTCAATCTTCGTTCTGATCGCATTCTCTTCCGAGGGCAGGATTTCATTTTCTATAGAAATATTCAAGTCGTGCAGCATCTTGGCACAGCTTAATTCCGCATAATAATAGGTCGATCCGTAGACTTTACATTCTTCTTCGCCTTCTGCGGGTCTCTTCACGACAAGTTTCTTGTCCATCGCCAGATTGCCGAGCTGCGGTTCCATAACATCTCCGTCCAGCCCCAGCAGTTCACCCGCCTTGCGCAGCAAAACACTCTGCGGCAGATAGCAGTGTCCCTCTCCTCCCGCCAGCATAAGTGTATAGAGCAATCCGCTCCTGATCCGATAATCCGAGTCCGTGTGAATACCGATTTTCGCCGCAATCTCATCCGCGATCCGAAAACCAATACCGTGAATATCTTCCGCAAGCTGATAAGGATTTTCCTTTAAAATACCGTACAACTGTGCACCGTAGGCCTCGTAAATGCGGATTGCCAGTGTATTGGAGATTCCGTATTTCTGCAGAAACGTCATCGCCTCTCTGGCATCCCGTTTCTCATACACCGTGACGGCAATCTCCCGCGCCTTACGCTCACTGATTCCCTTGACTTCAGCCAGCCGTTCCGGCTCTTCCTCAATAATACGGTAGGTGTCTGCACCAAATCGCTTCACGATCCTTGCCGCCAGCGCCTCTCCCACACCCTTGACAGCTCCGGAGCCGAGATATCTCTCTATGCTCACCACATCCTCCGGCGGAACGATTTCATACCGTTCTATCTTGAACTGTTCGCCGTAAATCGGATGGGTTGTACAACTTCCTTCGGCCTCAATCGTCTCTCCCTGATCCATTGTCTTAAAAAAACCGACGCACGTAATCTCTTCCCCGTCAGCAATCAGATTTAATACCGTATATCCGTTATCCGGATTGCGATATATAATATGTTCTATAAATCCTTTGATCTTCTCCATCTGTCCACGATACTTTCTGTCATCGGACCGTACTACGCAACAACGGGCTGCCTTGAATAAGCAGCCCGCCCTCATTCGTATTTTCTATATGCCGTAATTGCGCTTCGCCTGTTCGTACAGCATATGCGCTAAAGAATTAGACTTCTGGGAAGCTGTCTGCTCGGCAATCTGTTGAATGGCTTGGTCCTTAAAGCAGTCTACCATGTTAGCGCCATAGCCCTCTTCATCGTCGTCATCACCAAAGAACTTGGTAGTCTTCTCCATCTCTTTATAGACCTGCTCCCAGAGATAAGCCTCAAACTGTTTACAGGCATCTAAGAGCGCATCATCGTCTTCACCCTGTGCCTTCGCAGTATTCTCCAGATGACTCTGCAGATTCTCCGCCGCTATTCTGTTCGTATCCGTCATATAATCCGTATAATTTCCTAATCCTGTTAAATCCATGTTATCCTTCCCCTTACCTGCTTAACCTATGCGGAGAATGCCCGTATTTTGGGCATTCTCCAGCGTGAGACTTAGAACTTCTTAGCGAAACAGCCCTTGCTGTGAGCTTTAGAAGTTCTTCTCACGCTATTAACGTTTCAGATTATTCGCCGTTTCCATCATCGAATCGGAGGTTGTAATCGCCTTGGAGTTCATCTCATATGCGCGCTGTGTAATGATCATGTTTACCATCTCATTAGCTACCTGTACATTCGATCCTTCCAGATATCCCTGCACGATACGGCTCTTTGCTACGTTAGGATTCGTATCTTCATTGATTGCAGCACCGCTGGCCTCCGTCACAGCAAACAACGTATCACCAACCCTGTTCAGTCCGCCCGGATTGCTGAACTGGAACGTGCCAATCGTTCTGCCGATCGGCTGCGGATTATTCTGCTCATCAGGATAGCAGATCTGTCCATCCTCTGTCATAGAAAGTTTACTTGCAATATAGGTTCTCGGCAGCTCAATCGCACGTCCCGTAGAATCCAATACCGGAAGACCGTCTGCATTCGTCAGCATCATACCCTGATTCGCACCCAATGCCCATGTAAAATCACCGTTTCTGGTATAATAGGTGACACCGTCTTCCCCACGCAATGCGAAGAATCCATGACCCTCAATCGCAAAAGCAGTGTCACTGTCGGAATCCAGCAGGCTGCCCTGTGTAAACAGAGAGTTGATGGATGATGTGCGGACACCCAATCCGATCTGGGAAGATGTCGGCTTCGGATCTCCGTTCGCGGTTGTAGTTACCGCCTGCAGATTCTGATACAGGAGCGATTTAAACTGTGCGACCTGCGCTTTATAACCCACCGAGTTTACGTTTGCCAGATTATTGGCTATCGTATCCAGATTCGTCTGTTGTGCATTCATTCCGGTCGCTGCCGACCATAAACTTCTAACCATATTTACGCCTCCTATGTTTTGCTCTGTCTTAATTTATCCGTCTTAAGCTTTATCTGACTTTGCCTAATTGACTGACTGCGATATCCAGTGTTTCGTCGTATGTAGTAATTACCTTCTGGTTACTGTCGTACTGTCTCTGTATCGCAATCATATTAACCATCTCTGTCACGACAGAGATATTCGCAGTCTCCAAGTATCCGGCTCTGATCTGTGCCGTGGATTCCTGTTCGAGTCTCCGCTTCGCCGCATCGTCTTCGCCTCGTGCCGCCTCTAAAGCCTGCTCTGCCTCCGCCTCTCTGTTCTGTGCTGCCTGCAGTGCCGCTTCTTTCTCATCTATATCCGCCGCATTCTGCGCTCTGGCCCGGTCTAACGCCCTCTGTGCCATCATGGTATAAGATCTGGCTCTATTATATACAGCCTCTGCATTCTTTACCTCGTCGCTGTCCACGATCTGGAAGAAATTCTCCCCGAAGTGCTCCAGCATATCATAATCTTCAAAGTCGACCACACCGATCTTAGCTACCCGGTTACCGCTCTGAAAGATTTCGCCGTATACATTGGTGCCGATCTCCGTATCATTCGGGTCCAGTCTGATCCGGCGTCTGTCCTCATCCAGAACAAAATCTCCGTCCTGCGTCACAAGATATCCCTGTGCATTCATGGTAAAGTTACCGTCCCGCGTGTATTTCACCGAAGTAACATCCGCTTTGTTCGTGTATTCTATAAGAAAGAACCCTCTGTCTGTCAGCGCAAAATCAAATGTATTACCTGTTACCTTCATTGGGCCTTCCGAATAATCCGTATAATTTTCTCCGACCTTGACACCCAGATTTACGCCGGTTCGCTCCACCCATCTGTTCGGATTATCCACCAGTTCCTCATCCAGACGCTTTCCGATCCCGAGTCCCTTAGGCAGATTCCCTGCCTCGGATAAATCTTTGATCTTATAAGCAAGCATGGTATCAAACGCCTGACTTGTGGCTCCCTCTTTCTTGTAACCATTAGTGTCAGCATTCGCCAGATTGTTGGTCAAAACATCCATTCTGTGCTGCTCGTTAATCATTCCCGTATACGCTGTATACAATCCTTTAAGCATAAATATCCTGCCTCTCTTACTCCTCGCGGTATCCTGCAAGGAATTCTACATATTTGCCTGTACCGACAGCAACTGCCGTCATAGGGTCTTCCGCTGTCATCGTATTAATGCCAGTCTTCGCCGCAATCAAATCTTCCAATCCCCGCAGCAGACTGCCGCCGCCGGTAAGTACGATTCCTCTGTCAGCGATATCAGCCGCCAATTCCGGAGGTGTTTTCTCCAGAACACTGTGGATCGTCTCCACGATCTGTACGGTTGTCTCATGCAGTGCCTCCTCGGTCTCCTCCGAAGACACCTTAACAGTGCGCGGCAGACCGGTTACCAGATTGCGGCCTCTAACATCCATATAGTCAACTTCCGGTCGCTTGAACGCCGAACCGATCTTAATCTTTAAATCCTCCGCCGTCCGCTCACCGATCAACAGATTATGTTTCTTACGCATATAACGCACGATCGCCTCATCGAAATCATCCCCGGCGATCTTGATGGAAGCGCTGACCACCGTACCACCCAATGAAATAACGGCAATATCCGATGTTCCGCCGCCGATATCCACGATCATGTTACCGCACGGCTTAGAGATATCTATGCCGGCGCCGATCGCTGCCGCAATAGGCTCCTCGATAATGGACACTTCTCTGGCTCCTGCCTGATAAGTCGCGTCCTCAACCGCTTTCTTCTCTACTTCCGTAACACC
>CAMWXF010000201.1 GCA_947178115.1 uncultured Lachnospiraceae bacterium | reverse complement strand
GAAATACGGTCCGGTGTACCGGATCTACCATATTGGACTCATAGGTTACGTTGTCGGGATGGCGGTCGTCTGTGCACGTAGCTACATTCATGTGGTCATCGAGGGCGAGCGTAAGAGGCTTCTCGCGTTCTTTTCAATCTTTGTGATCATGAGTGTGGGATGGGCCGGATTTATGTTTAACTGGTTTGGCGGGTACGATTCTACGCTGGTGGCTTATCTGGTGTCCGTGATCATACTTTCCGTGTACTTGTACAAGGATAAGATATTGGAAACACTGTCGATGGCGCAGGATCAGGCCATTGATGAACTGTCCTCCGGTTTGGTGGTGCTGGATCGTGATAATACGGTTATTTATTATAATAAGAAGGCGAGGGAGTTGTATCCCTTTGATGATGTCAATGCGCTGCCGGCAGTTATGGAGGAACTGGATAATTGTATTATTGAGAAAAAAGACATAGAACATGACAACAGGGTATACAACGTGGGCAGCCGCCTTTTAACCAAACAGAATGCATATTTCGGTAAAATGTATGTCTTCAACGATATCACAGACAGTTTCCGCTATGCCAGAAATGCGCAGGAACAGGCTGAAATCATGAAGGGATTAAAAGAGCGTGCGGAGGCGGCAAACCAGGCGAAATCAACTTTTGTCTCCAACATTACGCATGAGATCAGGACGCCTATGAATGCGATCGTTGGTATGACGGAGATTTTACTTCGGGAGAATCTGCCCGAACAGGATAGGGGGTATCTGGTGAATATTAAGAATTCCGGGAATGCACTTCTCAACATTGTTAATGACATTTTAGATTTTTCCAAGATGGAGTCGGGTAAAATGGAACTGGTGGAAGAAGAATATGAACCGATGCAGATGTTCAGTGATCTGAGTATGATCTTTTTGACACGTATCGGAGATAAAGATATGGAGATCTTGTTTGATATCGATGAAAAACTGCCCCGGAAGCTGTATGGTGACGGGCTTCGTATCAGACAGGTCATCATCAATATTGTCAACAATGCAATCAAATTTACGGAGAGAGGCTTTGTCAAGCTTCAGATGCGGGTGGGCAAAGTAAACGGAGATAACATAGAGCTACTGGTATCCATACAGGATACGGGACAGGGAATCCGGGAAGAAGACCTGGATAAACTGTTTGGTTCCTTCCAGCAGGTAGACAGCAAGAAAAACCGTGGCAAAGAAGGCACAGGTCTTGGATTGTCCATCTCAAAGCAGCTTGTGGAGATGATGGGTGGCAGCATAGGTGTGCGCAGTACATACGGAGAAGGCAGTGAGTTCTATTTCAACATCATACAGAAGACATGTACCGATCAGCTTGCAACCGAGATTCATGATGATGAAGCGCGGAAGAATCTGAAAATCGGCGGATATTTCAGTAAAGTGTACCTGTGGCGTGGATTGCAGGAGTTGGCGGAGAAGTTTGGGATATCGTGCATACCTTATGAAGAGTGGAAAGAGACGAGGCAGCAGCTTGATTGTTTCTTTATGGATATGGCGGGCTATGATAAACTGGCGGGTGACATTGACAACTACAGTGCGCAGATGGGTGAGATGTATATGCTGCTCAATCCGCTGTTGGAGGAATGCAATGCAACGGGTATTACTGCCATCAATAAACCGCTCTACAGTCTGAATTTCTGTCAGACGATCAACCATGAGGCGATGTATGTGGGACCCGTGGTAGAAGAGTACATGAATTTCACGGCACCGGAGGCATCCGTGCTGATCGTGGATGACAATGAGATCAATCTTGAGGTGGCGGCAGGTCTTTTAGAGCCGTTAAATATGCAGATCGACATGGCTGACAGTGGTAAACGTGCACTCCAGATGGCAGAGAAGAAGAAATATCATTTGATTTTCATGGATCATATGATGCCTGTCATGGACGGTATCGAGACCACAGAGCATTTGCGGCAGATGGAAGATGAATATTATCATACGGTGCCCATCATTGCGCTGACGGCGAATGCTCTGATGGACGCGCGCGAGAAGTTTGCGAAGGCAGGGATGGATGATTTCGTGGCGAAGCCTATCGAGATGAAGGAAATCTGCAAATGTATCAGGAAGTGGCTGCCGGATGAGCTGATCGTATTTGATTCGGCGACAGATGGAAAGGAAGCCGCAGCGCTGGTGGCGACGCAGGGTACAGCCGGAGACGATTCCCAGGCGCAGAGTGTGCCGCTGCCGGATCTTCCGGGTATCAATGCGGCGGACGGCATTAAGTATTCCGGCAGCGAGAAGCTGTGGTATAAGCTCTTAGGCGATTTCTACAAGCTGATCGACGCCAAGGCCAATAAGATCGAGAAATGTCTTGCCGATAACCTGATCAGAGACTATACGATAGAAGTCCATGCCCTCAAGAATACGGCCCGTATGGTGGGTGCGGCACATCTGTCCGAGTGGTTCCATCGGATGGAGGACTGCGGCAACGCCGGCGATGTGGAGACGATCACGGCTGAAACGCCGGGCCTGCTTGCAGAACTGAGAAGCTATAAAGAGATCCTGCGTCCTTACGGAGAGGCAGGTAACCAGAACAAGAAGGAAGTGCCCGCAGATGAATTGATAGAGATCTTAACGAATATGCGGGATTCCATGGATCAGTTTGACTTGGACAGCGTGGATGCGGCCATGCAGGAGTTAGAGAAATGCCGTATTCCCGATAGCTGCAGTCAGCAGATGGAGACGCTTCGAGTGGCGGTTACGGATGTCATGATGGAAGAAGTCATGAATGTGGCGGATGAGATGATTGGGATGTTGCGCTGAAGTCAGTTGTACTTTCCATAAATATTGCCAATAATATTATGTAAGAGCGGAGGTAGATATTATGGAAGCGTTAAATAAAGAAGAAATTTATACGATAGATGATATTTATGCCCTGTCGGATGGAGAACGGGCGGAATTAATCGACGGGAAAATTTATTATATGGCTCCGCCAAGTACAAAGCACCAGAGGTTACTTAATTATATCAGTACGGAGATAAATTTATATATTCGGAATCATAATGGCGAATGTGAAGTTTTTCCGGCTCCGTTTGCAGTATTCCTTAACGAAAATGACACAAATTATGTGGAACCGGATATCAGTGTGATCTGTGATAGCGGTAAACTTACTGACAAAGGCTGCAACGGTGCACCGGATTGGATCATAGAGATTGTTTCACCGGGCAGCAAGCATATGGATTATTTTACAAAGCTGTTTAAATATCGTACCGCCGGTGTTAAGGAGTACTGGATCGTTGATCCGGAGAAGGATTCCATTATGGTATATCGATTTGAAGAAGAAACGATGGAGCAGTATACTTTCGGAGATGATGTACCGGTTGGAATTTATGAGGGATTTTCTATTAAAGTGTAGTGAAGAAAAGATAGACTTTGCCGGACAGAGTATTAGAGTATAATACCGTTTGTAAATGGGATAAGAAAATTTAAAGAAAATAATTGCATAACAATAAACACCTGCCGGAATTGTTTCCCGACAGGTGTTTTATTATACATTTCAAGATTGTCTATTCAAATCCAAAAAATGAAATCTGCAAAACGAAATCCGCAATTAGAAGTGCATGATTTGCCAGTTAGTGAAGTATCTCTACTTTTACTACAGCTTTTTCCCAGTCAACAACTCATATCCCTGCAGATATTTATCAATCGTCTTCTGCACGATCTCTTCCGGCAGCGTCCAGTCATGTCCCTCATTGCTCTTGAGCCAGTCTCTTGCAAACTGCTTGTCGAAGGAAGGCTGTGCGTGGCCCGGCTCGTAACCGTCTGCGGGCCAGAAGCGGGAACTGTCGGGGGTGAGCATCTCATCGCCCAGAACGATATTGCCGTTTTCGTCCAGACCGAATTCAAACTTCGTATCTGCGATAATGATGCCGCGGGTCAGTGCGTACTCCGCACATTTCTTGTAGAGAGCGATGGTGTAGTCACGAAGCTTGGAGGCATATTCCACGCCCTTGCCCGGGAATCTCTTTTCCAGATATTCTACACTCTGTTCGTAGGAGATATTCTCGTCATGGTCGCCGATCTCCGCCTTTGTAGAAGGGGTATAGATCGGTTCCGGCAGCTTGTCGGATTCCCGTAAGCCTTCCGGCAGCTTAATGCCGCATACGGTACCGTTCTTAACATAGCTTGCCCAGCCGCTTCCTGTGATGTAGCCGCGCACGATGCACTCGATGGGCAGCATCTCCAATTTACGGCACAGCATGCTGTTGCCGTTGAATTTATCCTGTCTGAAAAATTCCGGCATATCATTTACGTCCACGGAGATCATGTGATTAGGCAGAATATCCTGTGTCATGTCGAACCAAAATTTGGACATCTGCGTCAGGACGGTGCCTTTCTTGGTCACCTGATTTTTCAGAATCACATCGAAACAGCTAATGCGATCCGTAGCAACCATGATCAGGCTGTCGCCGTTGTCGTAGATCTCACGTACTTTACCTTCTTTAATCGGTTTTAATTCAGTCAT
>CAMWXF010000200.1 GCA_947178115.1 uncultured Lachnospiraceae bacterium | reverse complement strand
CGGATCACGATATTATCCTCTTCATAAGCCTTCAGCAGTTTCCGGATCAGATTCTTGGAGCAGATCATGTTCTTATACTGCGCCGTCCGAATATCGTCATGGGGTGTGATGGAAAACATCTCCGTTGCAAACACATTGGGGCTGTCCGCCTTTTCATCATAGCGGAACATATTCAGATTAAATCTGGTGTCCCCCAGAATGATAGACCAGTTCAACGGCGACCGCCCTCTGCCAAAAGGAAGATAACCGCAGTTTCCGTGGAATCCGTAGATACCATATTTGAACGCATCCAGAACAGAAGGCGGTATCAGCCTCTGCCATCCCATGGAAATACCGATGTCAAATTCATTTTCCTGTATAAACTTCTGCGTCTTTTCATCCGTCAGAAAATAGCTGTCCGCCTCATGCACCGGAATCCCGTATTTCTCCGTCAGGATCGACAGCCCTTTATACCCCGACACCTGATTTTTCTTCGTCACCTCCGGGCTGATGGTGATCACCAGATCCACCGGACAGATCTGCTCCTGAATGAAGTTCACGATATTTTCCGAAGTATCCTTTACGCCGAATACCACTACTTTGTATTTCATCTTATTCCTCCTTATCCTTCTGTCTTCCAATTTTCAAAATTTGAATTCACTGTGTAATTTATTCGTTCTCTTTTTTAACTTTGTCTATCGTAAAAATAATCTCCGACTTTCCTGCGGTGCCCTCATATGCGCTGCAATAAGTCTCAAATCCAAGCATATTTTTCTTTGTATTCTCATCTGTTTTCAGATTCTCAATATTCTTTATATGCGAAAGCAGCTTTTCTTTTTTATATAGTTTGTCACTATGGCCGCAAAGATATAAGCTGAAAGGCAGCTCCATGGCTGACCTAATTGTCTCATATAAATGTTCCATTGACAAGGAGCCGTAATTAAACAGCCACAGACTTTCATTTAAAGCATCCCCGGCAATCAGAATCTGCTCCTCCGGTATGATAAAACCGACGGATCCTATTGTATGTCCAGTCAGTGAAACGACATCAATATTGAGATTTCCTAATGAAATTCGCTGTCCAATTTGTATTTCCTTCAAATCATAAGGCTTGTGATCCTTTTCCTCAAAATGTCTGATCACATCCCATTCCTCTTTCAGTGCATAGACCGTCTCGAATCTGTAGTTTCCTCCGATATGATCCGGGTGCCCGTGGCTGTTGATCACAATATATGGAGTAGAAATATTTTCTTCCACAAACGCCCGAAGATCGCGCTTCCCGAAGCCGGTATCTATCAATACCGCCAGTTCGCTTCCTTTAATAAGAGTACAGTATACGCCGTTATCTTCTGCGATCTGCCAGATGTTATCACGTATTTGGGTGTATTTGCACATGTTATCTCCTCCGCATTTAATATATGATTCACTCCCCACACAGATAATGCTCATACAGATAATCCTGCATATTCACATACTCCTGCACCCGCTCATAATTATCCAGCACCGCGGAAAGCATCGCCTCGTAAGTCTCCTTCGTACACTCTCTGATCCTGCGCTTCGCCTCCTCAATATCCGGCTTCTTAAGCAGGATCATGCCGTCTGTATTAAAGAAATCACCGATCTTGCGAGCTCCCAGATACACCGGTATGGTCTGCGCCGCCAGACAACTTGTAAGGCGCTCCGAGAAATAATAATCCGACACGTCATTCTCTATGATCAGCGAAAAACGGTAGCGATCCAGCGTCTCATCCACGCTCTGTACATAGTCTCCGCCGTCGAATCTGCCGTATGTATCGGCGAGCTGCTCTTTTTTGCACGTTCTGGCGAGCTCCAGACGAAATCTGTGCAGTTCACACATAGTCTTGTCTGAGGACAGGATGGACAAATCACGGTCTTTCTTCAGATACAGTCCTTCCTTCATCTCCCGATTCCATATACCTGCCGCAATAGGATAAAATCTGGCGTTCTCTATCTCATTCAGTATTTTCTCATCGTAAGTAAAAACATAGCGAAACTCTTTTTCCAGACCTCTGTGTTTGTGAAAAACTTCATAGTCCTGCGGCACGATGGTGCGGGATTCGGTCAGCATGCCATACTTTACCCGCGGCTTTCCCAGCGGATGCGCCATGGACTCTGGTCCGTAGAAATGCGTATCCAGACCGTAATTGTATCGGTCCCAGAAGAAATATTTTCCCTCATGCCCAAAAGGGGCATGCCTTGAGTGCCTGTTCTTAATGAAATAGGTCTCAAGAGGCTGCCCCTCCGCGTTGTATATTCTCGGCATCGTACCATCAATGTCATATTCTCTGGCTATCTGTATCCGATAGCCTCCAATCTTTAACTCCATACCGGTCCCTCAGTGTCGCTGCCGCCTTATGATCTATCCGACGGTCCTGTTCTGTAATCCTGATTTCTTCGTATTTCCGGTCTATCCTTATTTCAGATACTCCTTATACCAATCAATTGCCAATGCAATTCCTTTCTCGAAATCATACTCCGGATCATAACCCAGTAATTCCTTCGCCTTACTGATATCAGCGTTAGAATCCCGCACATCACCCTTGCGTGCAGGTCCGTAATTAGGCTCTACATCTTTGCCCAGTGCCTTGCAGAGATGATTGTAGATATCGATCAGAAACAGTCTGCCGCCCGCACCAATATTATAAGCCTGTCCCGCCGCTTCCGTGGAAGCCTGACAGGCGCGCAGATTCGCCTCGATCACATTGTCGATATAGGTGAAATCTCTGGACTGTCTGCCATCCCCGTTGATGGTAGGCACTTCCCCGTGCAGAAGCTGTTTAATAAACTTCGGAATAACAGCGGCATACATGCCGTCAGGATTCTGTCTGCGCCCGAACACGTTGAAATAACGCAATCCATAGGTATCCAGTCCGTACAGCTCTTTATACAGACGTCCATATTCTTCATCCACCTTCTTCGTCAGTGCATAGGGAGAGATCACATTGCCCTCCTGCCCTTCCTTCTTAGGCAGTGTGGTGGAATCTCCGTAAACGGAAGAACTGGAAGCATACACAAATTTCTTAACACCGCACTCTCTGGCCGCTTCCATCATATTTAATGTACCGCGTATGTTGATCTCCTCATACAAAAGGGGCATCTCGATGCTTCGCGGCACACTGCCCCATGCTGCCTGATTAAGCACGTAATCTACGCCCTTACAAGCTTCCATACAAGTATCCAGATCCCTAATATCTCCTTTGATAAATGTGAACCTGTCATTTCCTTCCAAATGCTCGATGTTCTCATACTTTCCGGTAGACAGATCGTCCAGACAGCGCACGGTATAACCCATGTCGATTAATGCGTCACAGATATTGGAGCCGATAAAACCGGCACCACCGCTTACCAAAAACACACTTCCTTCGCTAAACTTAACATCACGATATCCCATTTTCTCCTCATTTCTGCGTTGCTTGCCGCATATTCCGCAATTAAAATTTTATATTTTGAATGTTTCCTCTCTGATTAATAGAAACAGAGCTGTATAAAACAATGAAAATCCATAGATCATATACCGCGACAGGCACATGATCGTTATAGATGTGGCACATACGTTAGCTGCAATAAAAAGAAGCGCTACGCCCATCACCCACGCGGCATCCTGACAACCCTCTCTCAGCCTTACATCCATGTTCTCCCGCCCTTTTTTGTAAAATACCTGCCGCACGGCAAGTCCGATCGCCACCGCATACAGAACAAGCGCCAGCCAGTTGAGCACCGGATGTACCACTGTCACACTTCTGATAAACCCATAGACACATAACAATATATAATCATACAGCCATTGCCCGAAACAGGCCGGCAGGAGTTTTGCAAGCATCCGACCTGCCAGCTCGTCCGACATACTGCTTTGCTGGTAATAATCCACTTTACCCAGTCCAAAGAAATAAGCGGACGTATCGGCTTCCAGCACCTGAAATTTCAGTTCATCATGATGACCCTCCAGATGTGCCGCCCGCTGCGCAAACGTGCTGCCTCCGTATCGGTAGTTAGCCTCTATGGCATCTGCCTCATCATAGAACCTCTCAAAAAATTCCCGTTCAAGACTGCCGTCTTCAAACACCTCACCGTCTTCTCTGTCACAGGCATAGATCACATTGGTCAGCGTATTGACCTGCGCATAAGTATTTCCCATAAAATATCCCGTAACGCCGTAATTGTATACATGAACCGTCAGGCTGCGCAGACCAAATACCGCAATTACAGCCATTATCGGAATTAATAACGTCCGATATTTTTTGTAAAATAACATCTGTATCAGTAATACCACCATCCATATAAGGATCGTGGTCATCATCTGTCCTCTGGTCACAGACAACAGGAAAGCAAACACCAGGCTCATAATCTGATCGCGCCTGCGCCGCTCAAACACCATACGGAGCAGATAATACATAAAAAAATGGAACAGCGGAATGCACAGCGCCTCACTCATCACCGAATTTTCCAGAAATATATGCAATGCGGACACATACCGCGTCATCAGGTGCGGCACAAGCTGCA
>CAMWXF010000199.1 GCA_947178115.1 uncultured Lachnospiraceae bacterium | reverse complement strand
TTCTTACGAAATCACTGGGAATGTCTACGGCACTGGCGGGAACCATTCCGCTGATCGGTAAAGTATGGGATGCAATCACAGATCCGTTGATGGGAAATATCTGTGACAGAACCAAGTGCCGGTTTGGCGCCAAGCGACTGTACATATTGATCGGAAGTGTGATATCGGCGATTACATTCGTGCTGATGTGGATCACTTTTCCGGGAAGCACGACCGGCGGACAGTATTTCTTCTATATGTTGATGTATATGCTGTTCTCAACTGGTTTTACAATTGTAATGGTTCCCTATAACGCACTGCTTCCGGATATGGTGGATGACTATACACTGCGCAGCCAGTTTTCCGGTGTGCGGATGATCTTTTCGACATTCGGGGCAATCTTGGCAGGATTGATCCCGACACTGATGGTTAAAGACAATACGGACGCAGCGGCTTATCTGCGGGTGGCGGTAATTTTCGGAGTCATTTTCTTTATTACGATTCTGCTGACTTTCCTCGGAACGTGGGAGCGTGAAAACGAAGTAGTGAAGATCGGCTTTGCGCAGAGTTTTGTACAGTCACTTACGGTATATAAGAGCAGAAGTTTCCGGCTGTTTATTGCGATATTCCTGTGTGGTCAGGGTGCGGCGGATTTCGTGACAGGGCTTGCCGTATATTATGTGGATGATGTGCTCAACGCTTACGGAGGCGGAAGGTTTACTTATCTGATGGCGGTTATTCTGCTGTCACAGTTTGTAGGAACGATCCTGTTTACGCCGATCATGGCGAAGACATCCAAGAAGTTTCCTATTATGGTAGGGTTTCCGGTGAGAATTGCGGCGACACTTGCTATGCTTCTGTTCTCTCATGAGGGAGCGAACTTCACGATCATTTTGGCTCTGTCGTTTATTATCGGCCTGGGAATGGCGGGTTCTTCTACAAGTATCTATGCGATATTGGCGGACTTAGCGGATGTGGATGAGCTGATTACGTCCATCAACCGACCGGCTACCTGTTCTGCGATGGCAACTTTTGTGAGAAAGATTGCTACCGGTCTTTCAAGCGCCGTGATTGGTATTCTGCTCGGATGGGTCGGATACAATGAGGTCATTGCCTCTTCAGGCGGAAGGCAGAGTGCGGCAACGCAGACCGGGATAGCATACATTTATGTATTTGCCCCGATCGTACTGATGGTAGCAGCCCTGGTATTTGCTAAGATATTCCCCATGAACAAGGCGGAATTTGAAGTGATCAAGAGAGAAATTGCCCGCAGAAAAGGCGAGGATAACAGTAAGATCAGTGCAGAGGAGATTGCGATCTGTGAGAAGGTAACCGGCTATTCTTACGACAGATTTTGGGATAAAGAGAATGCATTAAAATTTAAATAATAATCAAATCAAAATCAAAGGAGAGAGAAAAGATGAAATATTTTTTAGACAGCGCAAAAATGGATGAAATTAAATACGCTTATGAGACATTCGGAATTGACGGCGTGACAACGAATCCGAGACATATCATGCTGAGCGGCAAATCGTTTCTGCATGCGGTTACGGATATTGCAGATTGGATTAAGGAGCAGGGATTAGAGGGTTATGAGAAATTCCCGGTTTCCGTGGAAATCAATCCGCATATTGATAATGCGCAGGATATGATCGCCGAAGCGGAGAAAATCGCGGCAATCAGCAGTAATTTTGTCATTAAGATTCCGGCAACGGAGGCAGGAGTCACCGCGGCGAGAAAATTAGAAGCAAAGGGAATCCGCACAAATGTGACATTGATCTTTTCACCGGCACAGGCAATCCTGCCGGCGAAGAACGGTTCGAAATTCGTATCTCCGTTTATCGGCTGGAAGGAGGCAAACGGAGAGGATTGTAAGGAATATATCGAGAATATCGTAAAAATATATAAAAATTACGGATTTTACGGTAAGACAGAGATTATATGTGCAGCAGTGCGCACACCCAAACAGTTTGTGGATTGTGCGTTAGCAGGAGCCGATATTGTGACGGCGGGACTTGATGTATATCGCGACAGCATGAAACATGCATATACCAGACAGGGCATTGATACGTTTGTGGATGCATGGGATCACACTGCAACAGAGTAACAGAAGAGACAGGGAAAGGATGAGGAAAATGAAAATCGGATTTATAGGTTTGGGCATCATGGGTGAATCCATGTGCGAGAATATCATCAAGAAACATGACGATCAGGTATTTGTATTTGATTTTGTGGAAGAGAAAGTAAAGCTGCTGGCTGATAAAGGAGCCGTAGCCTGCAAGAATTCAACGGAAGTGGCAAAGCAGTCGCAGGTGATTATTTCCATGGTTCCGAAATCGGAGCACTCTAAAAGTGTCTACACAGAGATCCTTCCGGTACTGAACGAATCAAAGACATGTATTGATATGAGTACGATTGATCCGGCCGTTTCCGTGGAAATATCGAAGATGGTCAAAGCAACCGGCGCACAATTCTTAGACGCTCCTGTCGTAAAGAGCAAACCGGCTGCCATTGCCGGAAAGCTCGGGATCTATGTGGGTGGCGATGAAGAGGCTTATGAGCAGATCAAACCGATTCTGTCTTATATGGGAGAAAATGTAATCCGCATGGGCGACAACGGAAAGGGACTGGTCATGAAGATCTGTCACAATGCGCTGGTGGCGCAGATTCAGAACGGAGTCAACGAAACTTCCGTATTAGCGGCGGCGAACGGCATAGACATTATGACCTTTGCACAGGCAATTTCTTACGGCGGAGGGCAGAACTTTTATCTGGATTCGAAGAAAGAAGTCATTTCCAAAGAGGATTACACGACGGCATTTTCCGTGGAAAATATGTCCAAAGATATCAATATCTGCATGGAACTTGCGAAAGAGTGCCAGGTATCCATGCCGGGCGCGGCGAATGTAAAGCGTGTCTATGATACAGCCATGGAAGCCGGCTACGGGAAAGAGGACTTCTGTGCTACAGTCAAAGTTGTCAGGGAGCAGAAATAATGGAACGTTTAGAACACCTGAATCAGGTAAATGATGTGAAAGTTTATTCGGTGGAATCGGAAGAATTTGCAAGTTACGGAAGGATTCTTCACGGATATGATTTTTCGGAAGCCATTTCCTATATGGAAAAGGAAACTGCCGTTCCGCAGAACGGAAATATTTATATTGCTTCACAGGAGGAACTGGAAGCGCTTCCCGTTATTCAGAACATATCCCGCCTGCTTTACGGCGGGATGCCGGTTCAGGCGGGATACTGTAACGGAAGAAACAGTACATACAATGGTTTTGAGTATCATAAAGGAAGCGAAGTCAACATAGCGGTTACGGATTTTATGCTGGTGCTCGGACATGTCTGGGATATTCGGGACAATCACTACCGGAATGAGGACGCGCAGGTATTTTTCCTGCAAAAAGGAACCGCTATTGAGATGTATCAGACAACCCTGCACCTCTCGCCGCTGCGTGTGACGGAGGAAGGTTTTAAAGATATCGTAATTTTGCCAAAAGGCACCAATACACCGCTGACGGATGAGGAAAAAGAAAGCTTAGGCCTTGGTGACAGGGAGAAAGAGCTTCTGCTTATGCGCAATAAATGGGTGTTAGCGCATCCGGACAGAGAACCGTTGACCAGTCAGGGAGCATATCCCGGCATCATCGGCGAGAACAAGGAATTGTTTTATTAAAAGGAGTACGGAAGAAAAATGAAAGAATTATTATTCTTTGTGACAATCTTCCTTGCAAATATTATTCAGGGGATCACAGGATTTGCGGGAACCATCCTTGCGATGCCGTTTGGTATTATGCTGATGGGATATGATGTGGCAAAACCGGTATTGAATGTGCTGGGATTATTGTCGGGTATCTACGTGTTTCTGGGTAACCGCGAGTATGTGAACCGGAAAGAATTAAAGCGGATTGTTATGGTCATGGTAATCGGTATCTTTGCAGGCATGTGGCTGAAACATTTTGTCGGAACAAACGAAATGATTTTATATCAGGCATTGGGAATCTTTGTAGTACTGCTTGCCGTGCATGGTCTGTACCGGATGATGGCAGTCAGGAGCAGGCAGGAAGAGGACGGGGCAAAGGAACACCGCCTGAGGGACTTTCTGCTCTTAACAGCGGCGGGAATCGTACACGGAATCTTTGTATCAGGAGGTCCGCTGCTGATTGGATATCTAGCCAGCAGGATATCTGACAAAAGGTCTTTTCGGGCTACGATTTCTACTGTCTGGATTTTGCTGAATACCATTATATTGATTGGGGATATCCATGCGGGGATGTGGAATAAAGGCAATCTGTGCATTCTGGGTATCTCTTTTCCGGTTTTAATGGCCGGAATGTTTGCAGGCGGGAAACTGTATCAGAGTATGAGCCAGAGATTTTTTATGATTCTGACATATGTTCTGCTACTGATTTCAGGAGTGACACTGTTTTGCAGATAGGAAGATGAAACGGAGAAAGGAGTAAGGGTATTATAATGAAGAATTTTGAAGTTGCATATATACCGGTGGGAGTTCCCACATTTCATTTGGAAAGCGCAG
>CAMWXF010000198.1 GCA_947178115.1 uncultured Lachnospiraceae bacterium | reverse complement strand
GACTCATAATATCCTCCTCACTTCATAGCCGGAATTTTCCTGTCAGCCGCTTCCTTAAAGGAACCTACCGCCTTCGCTGCAGCCGGTATGGTAATATTCGTCCCGGCACCCGCCACGCAGCCGCCCGGACATGCCATACCCTCGATCAGACACCCGTTCTTCTTGCCCGCCTTGGCAAGCATCAGCATCTTTTTACACTCGGATAAACTTTCCGCATGTTCGATATTCACTTCCACATCGGGATAGTATTCCCGCACACATTCCTCGATGGCGCTTGCCACGCCGCCTGCCACACCATAACCGCGTCCCGCACCGGTAGCGCCTTTCAGCTCGTCCATCGCCTTGATCTCGTCGAGCAGGATTCCTTTCGCTTCGAAGATTCCCGTCAGTTCCTCGAATGTAATGACAAAATCCACATCCGAACGAATCGTCCTTCTGGAAGCCTCCAGTTTCTTAGATGCACATGGCCCGATAAAGACAACTTTCGCATCGGGATGATCCTCTTTTATGATTCTGGCCGTCGCCACCATAGGTGTCAGCGCATTAGATATCTTGTCTATGGTCTCGGGGAAAAACCGCTTTGCCAACACAGACCATGACGGGCAACAGGAGGTCAGACTAAAAGGCAGCTTACCTGTCGCCACCTCCGTGGCGTAGTGCTCCGCTTCCGCCATAGCTCCCCGGTCGGCGCCAATCGCCGTCTCATAGACATCATGGAAGCCTAACTCCTTCAAAGCAGTCTTCAACATATCCGGTGTCACATTGGGTCCGAACTGTCCCGCAAAAGCAGGCGCTACCTGCGCAATGATCTTATGTCCCGACTGCATAGCACGAATCAGCTGAAATATCTGAGACTTATCCGCAATTGCACCGAAAGGACAATTCACCATACACTGACCGCAGGAAACACACAGATCATTATCGATGACTGCTCTGCCCTTCTCGTCATTCTTGATGGCTCCCACACCACAGGCTCCCGCACAAGGTCTTACCTGATGGGATATGGCATCGTAAGGACAGACTGCCTTACACTTCCCGCACTTAATACATTTCTCCTGATCAATGACAGACTTGCCGTTCTTCATGGATATTGCACCGCGGGGACATACTTCACGACAAGGATGCGCCACACATCCCATACACCGATCCGTCACCTGATAGCAGTTCTCCGGACATGCATTGCAGGCCGAAGGAATTACCTGCATAAGAGGCGGTTCATAATATTTCTCGGAAATATTGCTTTCTTCTAATCCCTGCGTCAGATGCACCAGCCGATTCTCCGGCCGCAAAGATAACCCCATAGCAAGCCTGATCCGTTCACGCACGATGGCACGCTCCCTGTAGATACTCTCATACTCCGATTCATCATAATCGACGATCTGATATGGAAGCGCTTCCACATCATCGATCAAGTTTTCTGAATGATAAGCCAGATTAGCTACCTCTTTGAAAATACGGCGTCTGTTCTTGCGAACCTGCGTATCGATCCCTCTCATATAATCCTCCGTCATTTATATGTTAATATTTTCACAAACTTTTCGCATACCATCACGTAATCTGCCATGAATGTAAGGAAAATCCCCGTAAGTTATCATGTCTATTTTTGCATAAACTTACGGGGAAATCAAGTACATTTACCAATCTACTTTTTGCGGCGGCTCAACCAGATGATCAGTCCGTTCACCAGACACAGAAGCGGAAGCAGAATAACGGACACAAATCCGACGATATAAACGACCTGCGCATTGAATGCCAGATAACCGATCGCATAATATTTCACCGGAATCGCCACGGAGTTCTTGCGATCCGCCAGGCTGGCAATCACGCTGCCGAACAGTTTCACATTATAACCCGGTACGATCTCATCCGCCATGGCAGTAAACATCTGCTCCGTCGCCACAATGACCGCCTGTGATTCTCCTCCTGACTCAGTACCCTTTCTCACTTTAAGTCCGATCACGAAAGGCCCGTCAATATCCTCTTCACCTTTGCGATAATTATCGCCATCCATCATATCAGTCTTACTGAAAGCACTCTCGCTCGTTGTCAGAAACGGCTGATAATACGCATCATCAGCGTCCTCCGGGTAAGTCAGTCCTCTGGATAAAGGTGCCAGCACCGTGCCGCCGGACACCTTTTCCGTAAGATCCCCTTCCTCAATTTCGGGAAAAAGATTGTACGGATTCTGATAATAATAGCTGCGATCTCCCTCCGCGATCACACCGTCCACCACAGATACATTGTAATATCCCATGATCTTCTCAAACTGTTCCATGCTCGTACCTGTCCACGTAGGAATAATCAATGCATTGCCGCCCTGTTCCAGATACGCTAACACCTTATTTGTATCATCTTCCGAATAATCATTGACCGGCGCATTCAGAATAATGCCGCGGGCATCTTCCGGAATCTCATCCACCGTGTGAAGACTCAGATTCTCATAAGTCACGTTTTCCTTAGCCAAGGCATTTAAAAATTTTTCATCAAAAACAAGCTCATCATGTCCCGTTACAATATAGAATTTAGGAATATCGTCCGTTGTCACACGCATGATCGCCGAGAGCAGCTGTCCCTCTCCGTCATATCCCGCGATCTCATAGCTATATGTGGTATAATTCGGCTCATAAGCATAAATATCATTGTAGTCTACTATCGTATCTCCGCTCGGACCGACAACGATCAGACTGTTGCTCGAAGGTTCCGTATCCGTATATTTATAGTAAAACTTCGGATTCGCTATCGGATCGATGTATTCTACCTTAATATGCTTAGAGAGTCCCTTAAATTGCTGCAGTGTCCTGTCCAAGTCCTCATCTTTCGCCGCCTCCTCCGACAGCACATTGATCGTGACATCCTGCGACAGTCCGCCGATGATCCGCTCGGTATCTTCCGTGAGTGTATAGAGCTTATTCGCTGTCACGTCAAAGGATGTGTACTGATCGGGCACATAGTTCAGCCCAAGATTGACCCCGATAGTCAAGATCGCCGTCAACAGAATATTGACGATACTGTACGCCCCCAGTTTGACTCCTCTACCTGCCACCGCATATCTTCGTTTCTGAATGGACTGAGTTGTGCAAAACAGTACAAATGCCGTGGCAGTCACAAAATATGCCACGGATTCCACTTGAAAATAGCCATTGCACAGTGCATCAAACCGTCCTACCATATCAAAGCATCGTAACAGCTTTGCAATATACTCTGCTATTTTCGACGTGCCGGATGAGGATATCACATTGCAAAGTCCCGACATAATATATCCCAGAAACATCGTTGCAAAAGACAACACAGCCGCAATCACAATGCTTTCGGTCAGTGAGGACATAAACAAACCGATCGCAAGGCCTAAACAACCATACAGGAAAAAACCAAGCAGCGATGTGTAGGATGTGCCTGTCTGAAATTCTCCCGCACGCATCAACAATATCGGTGCCAGACCGATCACTAATACCGGGATCGCAAACATAATCACCAGTGCCAGAAATTTACCCATCACGATCTTACCCACTGACACCGGTGCCGTCAGGATCAACTGATCCGTCTTATACTTCCGCTCCTCCGCCAGCGTACGCATGGTCAGAATCGGAACGGTAATGATCAGCAGGAACACAACGCTCTGTAAAACATACGAGATCGTGGGATATCCGGAGAGCATATTAAGCACCATAAAATATATCCCCATCATAAACAGCATGACTGCCAGATAGAGCCAGCCGATAAAAGAGTGAAAGAAGGACTGCAACTCTCTCTTATAAATCGCTATCATCGTTCAAATCCTCCTTCTGCACAGCTTCTGTCAACTTTAAGAATATATCTTCCAAAGATCTTTCGAGACGGTTCATGGAAAGGATCGGCATATCCGCCTTCGATAAAGCAATCGAAAGTTCCTTCCGGATATCCGCATCGTCCGCTGTCTCCACGTGAATCACTACCGAGTCCTCCTCCACCCCCTGTTCGATCGTATAAGCCGCAATCTGTCCCATACCCGTAAGGACCTCTTCTGCCTGCTCTTTGGTTCCGACAGCCGTCACTTCGAGCTCCGCTCTGGCCTGCATCATCTGCTGTAATTCCTCCGGCGAACCGTCCGCCACTAATTTGCCGTCCGAGATAATCATAATGTGATCACACACCGCACTTACCTCAGACAAAATATGTGAGCTTAAGATGATCGTATGTTCCTTTGCAAGACTCTTAATCAGGTCCCGCATCTCTATGATCTGCTTCGGGTCTAAGCCGACCATCGGTTCATCCAATATGACAACTTCCGGATAGCCGATGATCGCCTGCGCCAATCCCACACGCTGCTTATATCCCTTGGACAAGTTTCTGATCAACCGCTCTTCCACCTCATTTAGCTGTGTCTTCTCTATGACTTCTTCCACATGTTCTTTTCTCTCTTTCCTGCCGACCTTCTTGAGCTCCGCCGCGAACATCAGATATTCCCACACCGTCATATCCGTGTATAAGGGCGGAATCTCCGGCAGATAGCCGATACACTGTTTGGCTTTCTCCGGCTGTCTT
>CAMWXF010000197.1 GCA_947178115.1 uncultured Lachnospiraceae bacterium | reverse complement strand
CTGCGGGAAATTCGGATGATGGATGTTATCCGGATAGAACTGCGTCTCCAGACAGAATCCTTTGCGCGGTCCGTATGCGGTATTCTCTTTGCCGGTCTCCTCTGCGATACAGTTGCCCGCATAGAACTGTACTCCGGGCAGGTCAGTAAATACCTTCATCTTCCTGCCGCTCTTGGGATCTTCAGCCTCCGCAATCTTCCGAAGCGTGCCATCGGCACCGTCGATCACAAAATTGTGGTCGTATCCCTGCCCGATCTTCAACTGTTCACAATCGGCATTGATATCCTGTCCGATCGGTTTCATCTTCGTAAAGTCCATGGGTGTTCCTTCTACCGGCGCGATCTTTCCCGTAGGAATCGCCCCCGGAACTACCGGCGTGTAATGGGAAGCATTTATTTTCAACAGATGATCTTCGATCCTGCCTGCTTTGTGTCCCGCTAAATTAAAATATGTGTGGTTTGTCATATTTACGATCGTATTGGCATCCGCCGTCACGTGATAACTCAATTTCAGCGCATTATCATCGGATAAACTGAAAGTCACGGTAACTTGCTTATTGCCCGGAAAACCCATTTCTCCGTCTTTGCCTTCCAGAGAAAGTACCAATCCGTTTTCAGTCTCCGTTACATCCCAGACCCGTTTATGGTACCCCTCTTCTATATGGCTGTGCAGATTATTCTCGCCGTCATTCGCATCGATCTGATAGCGCTGACCATCTATCTCAAAGCATGCACCCGCAATCCGGTTGGCGCTCGGTCCGACCGTCGCCCCGAAGAAACTGCCATTTCCGTAATAGTCTTCCAGCTTATCATATCCCAACACTACATCTTCCAGATTGCCGTTCTGATCCGGCACAAGCAGACTTATAAGATTTGCTCCGAAATTAATGATTTTCGCCTGCATACCACCGGCATTGGATAAAGTATACGCATACACATCCTTACCGCATTTTGTTGTTCCGAACTTCTCTTTTACTATCTGCATCTTTATTTTCCCTCCGCTTCCTACAGTTCCACTCTGCCTTCCAATGCACGCAGCAGCGTAACCTCGTCTATATATTCCAGATCGCCGCCCACCGGCACGCCGCTGGCGATCCTTGTCACTTTGATCCCCGTAGGTTTGATCAGCTTACTGATATACATAGCTGTCGTTTCACCTTCCAGACTGGAATTCGTAGCGATAATCACCTCGCTCACATCACCTTCCAGACGGTGCATGAGTTCCTTAAGCTTGATATCATTAGGCCCGATCCCCAGCATGGGGGAAATCGCTCCGTGAAGCACGTGATAGACACCGCCGTATTTACCCGTCTTCTCATATGCCGCCAAATCTCTGGCATTCTCCACCACCATGATGGTGCCGTGGTCCCTGTTGACGTTGGCACAGACCGGACATATATCCTGATCCGTCAGCGTATAGCATTCCCGGCAATACCTCACGTTTTCTTTGGCATCCACGATCGCATGCGCCAGTCTTTCCACTTTTGCCTGCGGCATATTGATCAGATGAAAAGCAAGCCTCTGAGCGGATTTAGAACCAATGCCCGGAAGCCCTGCCAACTCTTCTATTAACTTATTGATATGACCGCTGTATAGTTCCATCAGAACGGAAATCCTCCGCCAAGACCGCCGGTCATCTTGCTCATCAGCTCGTTATTCGCCTCATCAGCCATGCGCAACGCCTCGTTAGCCGCCGCCATCACGAGATCCTCTAACATCTCGATATCATCGGGGTCTACTACTTCCTCAGACAGCTTCACCTTCGTGATCTCTTTTCCGCCGGTCACGGTCACTTCCACCGCACCGCCACCTGCCTTAGCGACAAATTCTTTCGTCTCCAGCTCTTTCTGGCTTTCTTCCATCTGCCGCTGCATCCGCTGTGCCTGCTTCATCAGATTGTTCATGTTCCCCGGCATACCGCCCGGAAATCCTCCACGTTTTGCCATAATGTCTTCCTGCTCCTTATCTGTTCTTTTTCTAATCCTCTTCTTCTACTTCTATATCCATATGGATCACCTGACTTAAATCCACATAATTTTGCACAAAAGCGTTTCGATTCGGTACACTCTGTATCGTAACCTCAATCTCTCTTCCCACAGCCTCGGATAGCGTCTGCACAAGCAGTTCCTTATGCCCCTCCTGCTTTAAAAAGTAGTCCGACGCAAGCCCGTCTTCTACCACGATCATCAGTTTATTATCTCCGCCAAGGCTAAGACCAGCATCTTTCAGATACTGTTTCATGGGCATGGAGATCTGCCCTACGATCGTTGCCCACTTATCGACTACTGCCTGCACATCCTCCGGAATTGCTTTCGGAAGCGGAGGCCTCTCCACCGACGTACCCGCTGCCATCTGGTTCCCGCTGCCGTACGTAACGCCGTCGGCTGGATATCCTCCGCCTGCAGGTACCACCGCGATCCCGTTCTCGATCTTTTCTTCCACTGCTCTGACCCGCTCCACTATGGACTCGTAGTCTTTCTCCATATCCGGACGGCACAGCTTGATCAAGGCAATCTCTATCAGTATGCGCTTCTGTGCCGCATACTTGATCTGTCCCGACAGTTCGGAAAAAATACGGATATAGCGCATGATCGCATCCGTCTCTGTCATATCCGCTTCTTCCCGCAGTCTGGCAAGATTATCCGTAGAAACGTCGATCACGTCCTCTATGTCATCGGAAGATTTTACCAGCAGAAGATTACGCAGATACCATGTGAAATCTGTCACAAACTGGGTAAGCTCTCTACCCTGCATAACGATCTCTTCCAAAAGTTCAATGCAGCCTGTCACATTCCGTTCCAGTACATGCCTAAGCAGTCTGCCGAACACTTCCGTGTCCACGGCGCCCAACACATCCAACACTTTATCATAAGTCAGTTCCTGTCCGAAGTGAAAAGCAATGCACTGGTCTAACAGACTTAAAGCATCCCGCATGGAACCATCCGCCGTCTTCGCCACATAACGAAGCGCTTTCTCTTCGACCTGAATCTGTTCTGTGTCCATCAATTCCCGTAGCCTGCCGGTGATCGTGTCGATCGTGATACGTCTGAAATCATATCGCTGGCAGCGGGATAGAATGGTAATAGGTATCTTGTGCACCTCTGTGGTCGCAAGAATGAAGATCACATAGGAAGGTGGTTCTTCCAACGTCTTAAGAAGCGCATTGAATGCCCCTATAGAAAGCATGTGAACCTCATCTATGATATAAACTTTATACTTGCCCTCTGCCGGCGAATAGGATACTTCCTCCACGATCTCACGGATATTATCCACACCGTTATTGGAAGCCGCATCGATCTCGATCACGTTCATGCTCGCCCCTGCCGCAATCGTCTTACACGCCTGACACTCCCCGCATGGACTGCCATCCACAGGATGCTCGCAATTGACTGCTTTCGCAAAGATCTTAGCAATCGTAGTTTTACCTGTTCCACGTGTACCGCAGAACAGGTATGCATGACCGATCCGCTCCGCCTTTATTTGATTCTTCAATGTTGTAACAATATGTTCCTGCCCTTTTACATCCTCGAAACAATCCGGACGGAACTTACGATAAAGAGCTGTATAAGACATTACTTCTCCTATTAATCACCGAAGCTGATACCCACCATCTTCGCTTCCTGTACGATGGTCGCATCCGGTGATACCATCTTCAGCTTGCCTGCCACTTCTTCAAGAGGCACTCTGACGATCTCTCTGTTCTTATAACCTACCATAAATCCATACTCACCCTGCAGAATCAGTCTGCCTGCCTCTGCACCCAATCTGGTAGCAAACACACGGTCATACGGACAGGGACTTCCGCCACGCTGGGTATGTCCCGGTACGGTAACGCGCACTTCCTTACCGCTCTTCTTCTGAATCTTATCTGCAATTTCATAAGAAACGGAAGGGTACGGATAATTCTTCATCTTTTCTTTAAATTCTTTCTTGGAAAGCTTCGCATCTTCTTTAGAGATCGCGCCCTCCGCCACTGCCATGATCGTAAATCTGGATCCCCTCGCCTCACGCTCATTAATGGCTTTAATCACTTTATCAATATCATAAGGAATCTCAGGAATCAGAATGATGTCTGCGCCGCCTGCCATTCCGGCATTCAGAGTAAGCCAGCCAACCTTGTGACCCATAACCTCCACGATGAAGATACGTCCGTGGGAAGATGCCGTAGTATGGATACAGTCTATGCAGTCTGTCGCAATATCAACCGCGCTCTGGAAACCGAAAGTCATATCCGTGCCCCACAGATCGTTATCGATTGTCTTCGGAAGGGTAATCACATTAAGGCCTTCCTCGCGGAGCATGTTAGCAGTCTTATGTGTGCCGTTGCCGCCCAAAATCACCATGCAGTCCAGCTTTAATTTATAATAGTTCTGTTTCATTGCCTCTACTTTATCAAGGCCGTTCTCATCCGGTTCCCGCATCAGCTTAAAAGGAGTTCTGGAGCTGCCGAGAATGGTGCCGCCCTTCGTCAGGATTCCTGCAAAGTCCTGACCTGTCAACATACGGAAATCTCCGTAGATCAGTCCTTTATATCCATCCAAAAATCCGTAAATCTCAAC
>CAMWXF010000196.1 GCA_947178115.1 uncultured Lachnospiraceae bacterium | reverse complement strand
TAAGGTGAAGGGATGGTTGGAGGAGTCTTATCAGGTAACCCTTGCCAATTCCGGAGCTATGGCAATCAAATATTTATCAACCAACAGACCGGATCTGGTGCTGCTTGATTATGAGATGCCGGTTGTGGACGGTAAGCAGGTATTAGAGATGATCCGCACCGAGCATGATTTTGCGGATATTCCGGTCATGATGCTTACGAATAAGGGTGATAAGGAGACCATCATGCAGGTTATGGCGTTGAAGCCTCAGGGATATCTGCTGAAATCAATGGAACCGGCTAAGATCGTCAAGTCCATCGATGATTTCTTCGAGGAAATCAAGAGAAAAGAACTCATGGGTATGTAAGAAAGTGACAGTAGCGGACATGTAAATCGTGAAAACAATAAAGCGCAGGTGGTGCTCCACCTGCGCTTGTATTTTAGATTGAGAAACTAAAGCGATCGCCGGGCATGGGAACAGTGGTTTCTTCCTTGATATTGTCCCAATCCACATTTTTGATTTTGTCAACAAGTTCCTCGGCGGTAGAAGCATATACGGTAGTGCGTTTGCTTCTCTCATACTCATATCCGTGAGGCTTGCGGCCGGTTTTGTCTGCTGCCGCTTTCTCGGCTGCTTCCTTTTTGCCTTCACGAATCCGATCTACAAATTCTTTCTGACGCTCGCCGGATTTCTCCAACTCTGCAAAATAGGACAGCTGACCGTCTTTACCGATGGTAATGCCTATGCTTGCTATTTCATTCTTATGATCGCCAAGCTGGTCCTTTACCTCGTCCAGCTTTCCTACAGCCTCGTCGAGAAGTGACAGGTTCTGATTCTTAACATCATCATCCGCCGCCATGCGCTCCAATTCTTCCGGATCGATCAGCACGCTGTATTCCTTCGTCCCGCGGGAGAGGTAGGAAGCGGCTTCCTCATCGGATTCATAGTCGGCAACCATGAAGTCCATGTTGCTGTAAGTTCTCTTTAACTCCTGCAACAGAGCCTTGGCTTTGCTGCTTAACTGTGTGCTGTTTCCGGTCTTGCCGATGCCGTTTGTTTTGCCGGCGGAGTCGGTCTTGGATGTCTTATCCTGATTTTTCTTGCCGCGTACAGAGTTATCATAGTAGTTGTTCTGGTATGCGCCATATCCGTTTACTTTGTTCATGTTTGTGCCCTCCTTAGCATCATCCGTAATTCCGTTTACCTGCCTGCGACGCGCTTTTGGTCGCTTCTTATATTATATATCGTAATGAGGAGAGATTTTCTTAACAGTTCTGACAGTAAATTTCCGGGATTACCGAAGAAACGTTATTTGACAAAAATCCATAAGAGTAGTATAAATATCATATAAAGCATACTGATTTGATAGGAAAATAAGTGCTCAGACCATGCATGCGCTTGCTGCATGATGTCGGGGGCTCTGACAGGAGGGCTTGTATGAAGATTTCCACAAAGGGGAGATATGCGCTCAGGCTGATGCTGGATCTGGCGTTAAATAATACCGGTGAACCGGTGAGAATCAAGGACATAGCGGCAAGACAGGAGATATCGGACAAATATCTGGAGCAGATCATCTCGGTGCTTAACAAGGCAGGATATGTGAAAAGCATCCGAGGACCGCAGGGAGGATATCGTCTGACAAGAGAGCCGGAGAAATACACGGTAGGTATGATACTACGGCTGACGGAAGGGTCGCTGGCGCCGGTTCCCTGTCTGGATGATGAGATCAATATGTGTGAGCGTCAGGAATCTTGTGTGACGCTTCGGCTGTGGCAGATGCTTGACGAAGCCATCAGTGGGGTTGTGGATAAAGTGACACTGGCGGATCTGGTAGAGTGGCAAGGGCAGATTACGGATAATTATGTGATCTGAGCCGCAACCATGAGCAAACCTGAAACATATAGCTTGGCATACTTGCACTCTGACGGTATGCGGGTGTACAATAACATCGGTGACGGAAAGAGTACGAGACGGTGAGGAATATAAATGACCGGAATAGCGAAGATGTGGAATCGGGTGAAGAATTTCAAACTGAATATTATGAATTACGACGTGTTTCTGCAGATCTGCGCCATTGTTTTGGTACTCATACATATCATCCTGCTGGTCACATTGCGATTAGGCGGGGCGCGGCTTTTGAGCAGCCTGAATTTGGTAAGTATGTTGATCTACGGAGTGGCGTTTTATTATGCCAGACAAAACCGCGTTCGTCTTGTGTACTTCATATTCCTTGCGGAAATATTGATCTACTCATGGATTTCCGTGTATATATTGGGTGAAACGACACAGTTCGGGCTCTACTGTCTGGCAATGTTTCCGTTTACGGTTCTCACTAACTTTGTCTTGAAATGTCAGAATCCGGAAAAGAAGCAATTTCATCCGGTCGTGAATTTTATTATTATATTCGTGTTCTATTTCGTGGAATTGAGCATGGGCAATTTTTTGGAACCGAGGTATGTGATTGAGAATACTGCCATTGTTACATTCCTGCGTATCATGAATATGCTCATCAATATTTTCTGTATTCAGTTCGGCTGCGGCGTGCTGTGCGTGATCGCGGTAGAGAATACGATGACGATCAAGCATAATATGGAAGAGATGGAGAAGCTGATGCACCAGGCGGAAGCCTCCAATGAGGCGAAAAGCGTGTTTCTTGCCAATATGTCCCATGAGATTCGGACGCCGATGAACGCGATCTGCGGTATGGCGGATCTGTTGCTGGATGAGAAGCTGTCGGAACAGGGCAGAGAGTACGCCTGCACGATCAAGACGTCGGGAGAAGGGCTGCTCAGTATCATTAATGATATTCTGGATTTTTCAAAAATCGAATCCGGGAAGATGCCGATCGTTCCCGAAGAGTATTATTTCTCATCCATGATCCATGATGTGATGAGCATGATGGAGGTGCGGTTGAAGGGCAGACCGGTGGAACTGATCGCTAAGGTGTCGGACAGCGTACCGCGTAAGCTGTACGGGGATATCGGAAGAGTGAAGCAGATCATCATCAATATTATGGGTAATGCCACAAAGTTTACATATGAGGGCTCCATTACGCTCACGGTATTGTGGCAGCAGGAAGAGGAAAATGTAGGACGGCTGTTGATCAGCGTCGCCGACACAGGCATCGGCATCAGGCAGGAGGATATGGATAAGCTGTTCCGATCCTTTGAACAGGTAGATATGAAGAAGAACCGCGGCATGGAAGGTACCGGGTTGGGATTGTCTATTTCAAAGCTGCTGGTAGAGAACATGGGCGGCAGCATCAAGGTGGAGAGTGAATACGGCAAGGGCAGCACGTTTATCTTTGATATCCGACAGAAGGTTGTAGATGCCGCGCCGTGTGAATACAGTAAGAACAAAAATGCGGTGGAATTAAAACAGTTTGTCATTGATTTTACCGCTCCGGAAGCTAAGGTGCTTGTGGTGGATGATAATAAAGTAAATCTGCGTGTGGCAACGGGACTTCTTAAGAAGTTCGGCATTGTGCCTGATCTGGTGGACAACGGGCAGGACAGTGTCGATATGATACGAAAGCAGAGGCAGTATGATCTGGTGTTCATGGATCATATGATGCCGGAGATGGACGGTATCGAAGCCGTGAAGTTGATCCGTGCGATCGGTACGCCCTACACGGACAGACTGCCCATCGTGGCGCTGTCGGCCAATGCGGTTAAGGGCATGGAGGCTGAGTTTCTGGTGGGAGGAATGAACGATTTCCTGCCCAAACCTATAGATATGGCAATGCTGGGCAGCATTCTGAAAAAATGGCTGCCGCCGGAATTGATCAGATATTCTGAGACATGATTCTGGTATAATTTGTAGTTGTAATTTGACGTTTGAAGGGCTGGAAATAGTCGGTTGATTGTGATAATATATAGCTGTGTCAGTTCGGTATGAATATGATATCAGAAAAACATAATATAACCAAAGGGGGAACATAGGATGACAGAATCACAGTACAAAAGGGCGAACAAAACCGTACTAATTCTTATCTCGGTAATCTTGCTGTATTTCATTTTTGCCACTGTGGCATCGGGAGCCTTAGAGAGCGGCGGCATGACTCTTATACGTGCGGCTGTAACAGTGGCAATGCTGATCGGTACATTCGTATTCTATGCACTATGGAAAGAACAGAAAAAGAGCGCCGTAGGCATGATGGCGTGTGCCACGGTAGGATATGCGATGATGGTATTGTTCGGGAATAATGTAGGAGTGTACGCTTATGCTTTTCCTGTGTTGTTCGGCGTTCTGGTATATTATAATAAGAAACTGCTGTTCTGGGGTAATGGTGCGATCATAGTGTTTAATCTGATCAAGATATTTCAGGTGGAAAAGGCACAGCAGGTAGAAGCGATTATGGGATTCATGACGATCCTGCTTGTGGCATATGCTTCTTATACGGTTTCCAAGCTGTTGATCCAGTTTAATGAGGAAAATGTAAACAGCGTGGCGGAGGCGGCTGAGCAACAGGAAGCAGCGCAGCAGAAGATGATACAGGTAGCAGGCAGTATTATCGAGAATTTTGACGGTGCGATGGACAGGCTGGGAAATCTGCAGGGCAATGTGGATACCAATAATTTCGCCATGACGAACATAG
>CAMWXF010000195.1 GCA_947178115.1 uncultured Lachnospiraceae bacterium | reverse complement strand
CTCGATTCCGCTTCGCTTCATCTCGCTCACGCTGGGGAATTCTACTCCGCAGTGCGCGCTCGATTCCGCTTCGCTTCATCTCGCTCACGCTGGGGAATTCTACTCCGCAGTGCACGCTCGATTCCGCTTCGCTCCATCTCGCTCACGGGCTTCGCCCTATCACTCCGTAAGCAGACAAAAATGTCAGCGAGCTGCCATTTTGTCTGTTTACTTCGTGGCACTGCTCATTGCTTACGTGTATATTGTGCATAGACCTCACCTAGGTAGTCTTTGTATTCCTCCAGGACTCCGGCTGGGGCAATGATCTGCGCGCCTACACCCAGTCCTGTCAGCCAGCCGTAGAACTGACCGCTTAGCGCTACCTGCACTCTTACCGAAAAATGTTCGTCATCCCGCTTGCGAATGGGTACTTCTTTCCCGAAACGATCCAAAACGACTCCGATGAACCGATTTTCAAAAATAAGCGTAACGACCTCTTCCCTGCCGCCGAACATACCGAAAGTCTTATTCGCATACGCGGCAATGTCGAACCGTTCAAACAGTTCCGCACCCTCCCGCGGCACACCCGTCAGTACTTTGATCTGTCCCATCTTATCCACACGGAAATGCTTAATGGAATCGCTTTCACTGTCATGGGCTATCAGATAATAATTCTCATCCTTACATGTCAGCGCCCACGGACTCACCCGATAATTCTTTCCATCCTTACGGGGTACAAGCTCTTTTTCCAGATTCCATTCCAAATATTGAAACGTGATCTGCTCATTATTCTGGACCGCCCGATGAATATCATCCACTATGTAATAAATACTCTCATTGGCTGTTTTGATACGATTAGCCACATAAACCTGTCTCTGCAGCTGTCCGGCCTCCGCTTTCGAGGCAAGCTTCTCGATCTTAGAGATCAATTCCCTGGATTTCTTCTGTGTCAGGAATCTGGAAGCCTGTACAGTCTCCACCAGAAGCTTTAGTTCTGCCAGTTCGAAATCCCTTCCCGCCAGATAATATCCGCCGCCGGTCTTCGCCTTGACTAACACAATATCATATCCGAAATCAATCAGTTGCGCGATATCGTCATAGATACTCTTACGTTCTGCTTTGATACCGTAAGTCCCTAAGGCATCGATCAATGCCTGTGCGCTCAGGCAATGCTCTTCATCGGTCTGCTCCGTCAATATTTTGACTAGATATAATAATTTCAGTTTCTGATTCGGCGACTTCGGCATCACTCACACTCCTGTCCGAGTATCGGCAGCAATTCAGCCAGCCGATGTATCTCATAGTCTGTGCGCACATCCACGTCCTTTGCTTTACCTTCGGGGTTAAACCAACAGGCTGCAATCCCTGCGTTATTGGCTCCCCGCATGTCACTGGTCAGTGAATCACCTACCAGAATGCATTCTTCCCGCTTCACATCCGGCAATAATGCAAAACAGGCATCGAAGTATTCTTTTCTCGGTTTGGGATATCCCATCAGCTCGGACACAAAAACGCCGTCCATGATCTGATTTAATCCGGACAGCTTCATCTTATTCGCCTGCGTCGCATTGACGCCGTTGGTGACCACGTACTGTCTGTACCCTTCTGCCCTAAGCTGCGTGACCAGCTCCTTTGCTCCATCCATATAGAAAAAAACGCTTCCCAGCTCTTTCTGGTAAACCTCCTGCACATCCTCCGGTGCCACCCTGTCAATTCCCAGTTCATCAAAAAGAGTCCGAAATCTGCCCACGATCAGCTCTTCCTTTGTGATCTCGCCCTGTTCCAGTCTGTTCCAATAACCTCTGTTGATGACATCATACCGCGCCACGATCCCATCGTTGATTTCCAGCCCGAACTGCCCGAATACCGCCCGTATGGCATAATCCATGGAAAGATCAAAATTTAAAAGTGTCTGATCCAAATCCCAAAGTATTGTCGTATATCTTCTCATTCTATCTCCATGTCAGGACAGAAACAGTAAAAAGGTGTTCTGATTATGAACACCCTTCTCATCTCTGCTTATTACGTTCCTATACCGTCGTATTTCCGCCAACCGTTCCCGCCTGCTCACCGTCAGCAGCCACAGCTTCTTTGGCATCCTTACTCTTCCAGCACTTCACGCCGATTATACACGCCACAACTACAAGCGCAACGATCAATACAAAAATTAAAAGATAAGATAAAAATGCGTTTACAAATAAAATCAAATTTGTCATCTGTCCTCATCCTTCCTTGAAGTAAATTCCTTCGAAGTTAATAATACCACCAACTAGAATGTATCGTCAAGTAAGTCTGTGCCATCTGCCGCCGTTGTGGCCAGTTTATCGCAACGCTCATTCTCCGGATGACCGTCATGCCCTTTGACCCACTGAAAAGTCACCTGGTGGGGTTCCTTTGCCCGCAGAAGCCTCTCCCACAGGTCAATATTCTTAACCGGCTTATTTCCGGCAGTCTTCCAATTCTTCCTGATCCATCCGTCGATCCAATGTTGATTAAAGGCATCCGTTACATATTTGGAATCCGATATCAGAAGAACTTCACACGGTTTCGTCAAAGCCTCCAGCCCTACGATCACCGCCATCAGTTCCATTCGATTGTTTGTCGTTTTCTTATATCCTGCGGAATATTCCCGCTCGTGCAGTGTTCCTTTGCCATCAATATATTGCAGAACAGTACCATAGCCGCCCGGTCCTTCCGGATTTCCGCGCGCCGCACCATCCGTGTAAATTGTCACTTTCATGCATTCAGCCTTTCCGTAAACCCATGCTCTTTTTCTGAAATCAGTTTTATGCTTCTCCCATCTGCCAGTTCCCGCTTGCCAGGAATCTCTCTGCCATAGCCTCTGCCTCCGCCGTAATCTGTTCATCATATTCGAGCATTTTAAGAAGTGCAATCGCATTTCTTGTAGTGGCAGGTCCTTTCATAAGTTTATAAGGGAAGAAAATATCATTCTCCTCAATACGCTCTTCAAAATGATAGTTGTCATACTCCTGCTCCAACAGCTTCGTCAGTTCCACATCATGTGTCGCCGCAAAACACAGTGCATGATCCGCTGCCAGCATCTTCATAATCTGCGTAGAAGCGGCAATCCGCTCTACCGTATTGGTTCCCCGCAGTACCTCATCTACAAAACAGAGTACATGACACTGCTCCGCCTCCGCCAATTTAACCTGATCCATAATACGCTTAATGGATCTGATCTCCACCATATAATAACTCTGCCCGCCGACCAGATCATCTTTCAACGCCATGGAGGAATAGATTCGCAAAATCGGCGCTTCGTACCGTTTAGCCAGACAGGTATGGATCGTCTGCGCCAATATCGCGTTCACAGCCACTGCACGCAGAAAAGTGGACTTACCCGAAGCATTAGAACCGGTCAGAAGCACTCCTCCGGACACCGTGATAGAATTTTTTACCGGATCAGCCAGAAGCGGATGATAGAGCTGTTCTATCTCCATATGCCTGTCCACATGCTGTCCGTAGCGTATCGTAGGAATACAATATTCTCCCTGCAGACTGCTTCTGTACGACCCGATCACGATGGCTGTCTCGATCTGTCCCATCACCGTGATCATTTCATCAATCTCCGTCAGATGTCCCCGCACGGCCCGGAGTGCATTGTTGAACTGTATCAGATCCAGATAGAAGATCATCCGCACATAGTCCAGTACGACTCCCAGGGGATTACCGTTTCCCTTGTCTGTAAAAACGATCAGATAGGCATTCCTGATAAATCCCCGCATCTGCTTATGGCACTCCCGCAGACGCTCCTGCTCCCGTTCCATTCCATCTATCCTTGTCCTTCCCAACTGCTCCGCACTATCCAGTAACCTGCTGATATACCGGAAACTGGTGATATATGGCTCGATCAGCTTGTATTCTTTGAAATACCCGACAAAATTATGGCAAAGTACTGCCATCAGTGCAACAATACCGACCGGAAGCGACAGAAACATAATCCCCACACTGACCGCAAGAAGCAGATTGCTCAACGCATATTTCATGTTCCTGCGCTCTCCCAGCGTATCCAGATTCTCCAGATATTCGTAGATCGAGTATTTACCCATTCTGCCCAGACCAAGAAGTGCACGCTGCGCTTTATGCCGTTCTTCTTCGTGTTCCATAAAAAAACTGATCTGCGATTCCACATGCTGCATCTGCGCCTCATCATAGATCGGCGTACGCAGTCTGTAATAGAGATACTCATCTCCGGCGGCACTGCAGGATACATTGAGCTTGCGATAGATATGATCCATATTCAGATCATTCCATGTAATGTCGTCTATCACCTGCTCCGAGAGATGTTTGAGATAGTACATCCTGATGTGTTCCATCTCTCCTTCTTTATACACCCTCTCAGAGACCGTTCCGTAACTCTGGTAGATCTTCTCCAAATAATTCTTCCGGAACTTTCTGCTGCTTACATACTCACTTCCCATAATCAGTGCAATCAGCAGCACAATCGCACCGGCAAGCACTATATACTCCATGTTGGTTAATGTATTTATCTGAGACTGTCTATGATCTCATTTGCCTTTCTATAGATTTCCTCCACGTCATACGTTTCAGAGAATTTCCCATTTTCGTAGAGAATCTTACCCTG